>JAOQAL010000480.1 GCA_025963615.1 Chitinophagaceae bacterium
TGGTGGGAAGACCACTAAAAGCATCCACTATAACATGGCCTTGTGGATCACGTTTGTAATCATAGCCCATTATTACAGGAAATGTGCTGCCCGCAACAGCCCACGAACCAGCTCCCCCATTGGTAGATAAATTTAAGCGGGGTAAATCTGCTGAAATAAAGTTTACATTATTATCCAGGTAAGCATAGTTACCGCCAAAAGTTATATTCAGGTCTTTCGTTCTTACCGGCGTTACATGGGCCGTAACTTCCAATCCACGGCTCTGCGTTTGTCCTGCATTCGTAAGCAAATCCACATATCCAGTCGAATTGGATACTTTCGTACTTACCGTTTGATCATCTGTTTTTGTGTCAAACCAGGTAACACTGGATACGAAACGATCTTTAAACAGGTTTAAGTCAAACCCAAATTCATATCCTTTTGTGATTTCAGGTTTCAGGTTATTTGACACTAAGCCATTACCCACCGTATAACCAGCAGTACTTCCAAAAGGAAAACCATAAGCAGAAGCGCCGTAGGTGGATAATAAATAATAAGCGCCGAAATCATTTGTATTGCCAAGGTTTACCTGGCCTACCTTAGACCAACCACCTCTTAGTTTCAGGAAACTGATCGTCTTGCTGTTTTTCAATACATCAAATGCATCGGTAGCAACAAAAGAAAGGTCAACTGAAGGATAGAAGAAAGAACGGTTCTCAGGAGCTAAGATTGAAACCCAGTCATTACGCCCCGTACCATGCAGGAAAAGGAAATTTTTGTACCCAATGCGTAAGTCCCCATAAGCACCGATCTGGCGGGCTTTATAGTTATTTTCTGATACAGCGGGCGTACCTACTCCATTGCTCACATTAAATAAATCCGGCACTACAAGACCGTTTGCCGTCATATTTACAAACTTGGATTGATCCTGCCTCCATTGTCCGCCGACAATTAAATTAAAATCGAAAGCGCCGACTTTCTTTTTATACTGGGCAAAGAGATCCGTCAGCAAATTGGTAATATAGTTGCTTTGATCATTTACCTGTGCTGAAATATCTGATTTTGAACTTGCATCCGTATGCTTGGAGTAATCTGTAAACTTGAAAGCGCCTACTGTATTCTTATTAGAAAAATTTCTTGTAGAAAGGCCTTCACGGGCTATGATATCAAGTCCTCTCAGAGGCGTAAACTTAATTTCCACATTTCCTATGAGATAATCATTTCTTTGAATAGACCTGTAATTATCCGCTGTAAAATAGGGATTCTGATACCAAGGATTGTAATAACCAATCGGGTTGGCAAAGGGATCTGTTCTCCAGTTCTTGTACCGGGTAATATCCACATTCGAAGGCATGTTCAGCATATTACCGTACATGCTGCCAGTCTGTGTAGTGATGTCATACCTGTTTTGTGTATAATCGGTGCTGTACGTAACATTCACTTTTTCACCAATCCTGCGGGTACCATTTACACTCAGTGTAGCACGATTAAATTTATCCCCGGGAGTGGTCCCTTTTACCGTAGCATAGTTACCAGAGATATAAAAAGTAGAATTATCATCCCCGCTTGTAAGAGAGAAATTGGTAACATTATTTATTCCTTTGTCCCAAAAACGGAAATGGCCGGGATTGTATGAATAGGCAGCAGAATCCTGCGTACCATCTTCCAATGGCGGGCCCAACGGCTTCATTGTGCCGTCAAATTCAGGTCCATAAGACTGATTTTCAAGGTAAGAAAATAAGGGTTTGCCATCCGCGTCAGTACCGTACGCTGTACCGCCTGCACCAAATTTCTTTTGAATTTTAGGAAAAAAAGCCACCTGCTCAAATGTAGTCGTATTAGATACCACTACCTGTGTCAGACCTCTTTTGCCTTTTTTAGTTGTAACGATCAGGGCGCCATTGGATGCCTGCGAGCCATATAAGGCAGCTGCACCTGCACCATTCAGCACCACGATATCTTCCACATCATCGGGGTTCAGATTACCTAAAACACTGTTGGGAACAATCACGTTGTTCAAAACAACCAGTGCCTGGTTATTACCTGTCAACGAACGTTGACCTCTCAGGATCAGGCGATAATTCGAGTTTACGCCGCCGCTGGTTCCACTAATCTGCAATCCTGCCACTTTACCCTGCAGTCCGTTTGCAATGTTTACAGCTTTTCCTGCCGTCAGCACTTCTGATTTAACTACGGAATTAGCTGTACCAATTTCTTTACGTTTGGCTTTGATACCACCTGCCGTGACGATTACCTCATCAATGGTTCGGGAAAATCCAGCCAATTTAATAGAAATCTTGCTGAGACCCTCTACAGAAACCTCTTTCGTTTGAAAACCTGTTGCAGAAACGATAATAGCGCTTCCGCTTTTAACATTAACATCAAAAGCCCCTGTTGCATCAGCAACGGAGGCAGATTTAGTCCCTTTAATTGTGATCGTTGCAAAAGGAACGGGATCTCCTTTTTCATCGGTTACCTTGCCGGTAACTGCTCGTTGCTGGGCAAAGACCAGCCCTCCGCATAATAGTAATGCAGAGCATAGTAATGCAATTTTTCTCATGTGAACGTCAATTTTTTTAATTAATTAACTGATTTTCAGTCCAAACCTTCCAGTGAACAAAAAGAATGTCGTTGAGAGACAATTTAACATTCCTTTTTGCTGCTGGGAAGGTATTGGTTTTTTAACAAAAACTTAAAAAGAAGTCATTTTTTTGAACTAAATCAATTTTTGGCCTCCCTGCGAAGGTTTTTATAGATAAAGTATAAATTGGAATCTTACTTCACTTTTTGTGTTTCCGTTAATTTCATCCAATCCAGACCCAAAAGAATTCTTCCCCTTGTAGATCGTTTGAGCCCATTTAAGCCAGAAAGAAACCTGTTTATTAAGTTCATAGTTCAGGTTAAGATAATAGCGGAATCCCTTATCAAAAAAAACAGGAATTGAGTAGCTGTACAAAACATCATTTTCATATGCATACAGGCGGGAATTATAATCTCCAGATTCAAAATACTGCAGCCGGATAGCTCCCGAATATGGTTTTGAGGAAGGGTTATAAATAAAATCGAAGAACCCCAGGAAGCCATTTTCCTTATTTTGTTCGTTTTTATTATACCATATTAATTCAAAGCGGTTGCGAAGACTTATGTTCCGGTTTAGGCGGTAGGTGATTTGTGTGCGCCAGTCTTGTTTTGGAATTAATACCAGGGAGTTCATCACAGTTGTATGCCCAGGCTGGTTTATTTGTTTGGATTCATTATGGTAACGGGTATATATTTCAAATTCTTTATTGGGGGCATAGGTTAATTGAGCGAAAAAATCTTTGCCGAAGGAGGGTGCATCCACCAGGTACCTAAGCCAGGGAAACTTGTAAATATCCACATAAGTATTGAGGCGTATTGACTGAAAGAGCCGTAGACTACAACCTGCATAAAAACCATTTTCGTTCGTGGGATTGGTATTTTCTGTAAAAGCATTACCATTTATGGATTGATATTTCTTACTTAACGAACGATATAAAAAAGAGAGGTCAACTTTTGGATCAACACTTATTATCAAACCATTCACGATGGCCCTATTATAATTTTTATCTGTAGCGGCTTCGCCAAAAAAATGAAAATTCCGATAAGTGTAACTGTAATCCATGCTGAAATTGCTCCAGTTTTTTCCGCTAATTGCGAAAAGATTATAAGGTTCTGCTCTTTTTTGAAGGGGCCGTGAAAAATTATACCCTATTCCGTTTACACCCAGATGAAACCGGTTTTTTGTCCAGGATAAACAAGCACCAAAAGTTAATTGCCGGAGATTATTGCGGTCCTCCAGTTCGCCAGGAGTACGATGGTTTCCTGATGCAAGAAAAGAAGAGAAAAAAAAATCGGTATTAATTGTATCTGCTATAAGGTTGACGCTTATTTTTCGCAAAGAAACAAAAGCGGTTGCTTCCATATTGGCTTTCCTGATTGTTATTCCGGCTCCGCGATGAAAATTATGCTCGCCGGCAGAATTATAAGGTTTTAGAACCTGCGACTGCCTTTTGATCCCCGAAACATCAACTCCTTTCCTGAATGCAAGACTTTGCCATTGAATTAAACCCTGTCCGAGGTTGATCGTAAAGTCGCCGATCGCCAAAGATTGAATAATGCCTGTCTTTCTAACAAATAAATGAAAGGAATAAAAATCGAACCCGTATTTCTGCCGCCCTTTAAAAAACTGTTCGCCGGCGTCTTTATCGCCGACCAATCCATATTGCAACAGGTTTTTGTATTGGTAACTATACCGAAAGAATAATTTTTGCGGGCTGCCTAAGTAATAGTTCCCGGTTGCTTTAGAAGCATACCCAATTGATCTTTCCAGTGCTTGTGAAAAACGAAAAAGCAAACTATGACTACCGTTATGAAATCTTTTCCTTAAATCTTCATAAGTATTCAATGGGTTGCCAACCGTAATATAGGGAAGTATCTTTTTTATAGTAACTATATCCCAGGCCGGGATCGCCTGCAATTCGTAAATATTTATAAATCTACCCAGCAATTTCCTGTAAGATAGAAAGCTGGCAATCTGTAAACCGGTAAGGATTTTCAAGTCCCTCAGTTCATCGTCTCCGGCTGCATTCAAATTAACAGGGCTATTTTTAAACGCCATCATTTGCTGCATCCATAGATCATCCTCTGTTTCTGCCTGAGCCGCCTCTGTAAGATTCTCTAGTAGCTGTTCCGCGTCGGCTGGCGTAGTTTGTTGCGCGGTAGATGTAAAAAAGGAAGCGCATAACAAAGAATAACTGGCAAATAATATGGCAGATGCTTTTTTCACTCCTTTATTTATTATTGAGTATTTTCTTCGTCCTTGACGGGGGCGGTCATATTGAACAATAACAACAAACCGGGTGTAACACCGAGTTGTGGATGATAGCCGGCCGTAACATCTATCCTCAGCGATTTTATAAGCACCCCAATGCCCAGCCAGCTATTTGATGTTGCTGTAGAAATGCCGGCTCTAGCGAGTAACAGGGGCAGCAATTTGTACTGAATACCGGCATTTATATTGACCGGCTGGTCTTCTTCCTTTTGCATTTCCGCACTTACCAAAAATTTATCTGAAGCTTCGTAGCCAAAGCCGGTTGTATAAATGAAGGGTAATTTTTCACCGGAATTTTTCCCAAATTTCCCTCCGACCGGGTTGTATACGTGTATACCGGCGTTTAATTTACCTGTCAAATGCAACAGGATCCCTACTTCGAAATTAATAGCAGCGGCACTTCCGTAGCCAGCCACTTTAATTGCATAATAATTGAATTGTACTCCAATATCTATTTTATCGTCAAGACTTTTACCGTAGGCCAGACCAGCTTGTGTTTCATTATAATCATTGAACCCATAATAACCGGCTTTAAATCCAAAATTTCCGGAATGGGTTGGCAAAGCAATAACAGCGTAATAATGACTTAATTCATTAAGCATAAATCTTCTTTCACTATATATGCCTCCTGTTATCCTTTGGACCTTTGCTAACGTAGCCTGGTTTGAAATAAAAGAAAATGGATCGGTGTGTGTCGTGCCGTAAGCCCCATACCCAATATAATAGGAGGCTGCAGGCCTGCGGATTGTTTGTGCCTGTGATACTGAATGAATAATTAGCGCTACGAGTGCTAATGATAAAGATTTTCTCACCAGCAATTTCTTTGTGTCTAAATTATTATTTAAACACAAAAAATAAATCAGGAAGAACATATAAATGTTAATGTAATTTGTTGGGGGTGATGCTGGATGCTAGATGCTGGATACTGGATGCTGGATATTTTTCCCGGGGAATAACATTATAATATTTTTTCACATTATTTCTGCTTTATAGAATTTATCACAAGTTTTTACTCTTATATACAGGGGCCGGGATAAAAAACTTTGTGTACGTTTGCGGCATGCAAATTTTAGATGGCAAAAAAGCCGCACAGACCATTAAAGACCACTTGAAGTTAAACGTAGCCCAGGCAGCGATAGAAGGGAAAAAAGTCCCGCACCTGGCGGCCATCCTCGTTGGCACTAATGGCGCCAGCGAAACGTATGTTGCCGCAAAAGTGAAAGCCTGCGAGGAAGTGGGGTTCAAATCCACGTTAATACGCCTGGAAGATACAATCAGTGAAATGAAATTGCTTGAAGAAATCAGTGAATTGAATAGCGATCCGGACGTAGATGGGATTCTTATTCAATTACCTTTGCCAAAACATATTTCAGATGAAGAGGTAATTAATACGATTGATCCTGACAAAGATGTTGATGGGTTTCATCCTGCCAGTGTGGGCAGAATGGTTCAGGGTCTACCAACCTATATTGCGGCTACGCCTTATGGAATCATGCTGTTGCTGGAACATTATAAGATAGATACTAAAGGAAAGCATGCGGTAGTTGTTGGCCGAAGTAATATTGTTGGCAGGCCCATGAGCGTTTTACTGAGCAGCAATTCAAATTATGGAAATTGCACTGTCACTATTTGTCATTCACATACTAAAGATCTGAAAGCGTTTTGCCTGCAGGCGGATATTATTGTTGCAGCGTTAGGGAAACCTGAGTTTGTTACAGCCGATATGGTAAAAGAAGGTGCCGTTATAGTTGATGTGGGAATTACAAGAGTGGCAGACGCGACAAAGAAAAGCGGATTTAAATTAAAAGGTGATGTACATTATGAAAGCGTGGCTCCTAAGTGTTCCTGGATCACTCCGGTACCCGGTGGTGTAGGTCCCATGACCATTGCGGCATTGCTGAAGAATACCTACAGGGCTTGTCAAATGAAAAATTGATCTGTCTTTCTTTAAGAGAATTTTACAGCAGTTGAATTTAGCGTTGAAGTTATTGGAGAAAAAAGAAAACCGTGTACATGGTCCTTGAAGAGAAAAATAAAATCACGACAGTGCTTCCAGTCATGGAGCAGTTTTATACTTTACAAGGTGAGGGATTTCACCAGGGAAGGGCTGCTTATTTTATACGGCTTGGTGGCTGCGATGTAGGTTGCGTTTGGTGTGATGTAAAAGATAGCTGGGATGCAGGGAAACACCCGGTTTGCAGCGTGGAAAGCCTGATTATGGAAGTCAAAAAAACGCCTACAGAAATTGTGGTAGTTACCGGCGGTGAACCCCTAATGCATAACCTGGATGCATTGACCTGGCAATTGCAGCATGAAGGATTGAAAACACATATTGAAACTTCCGGCGCTTATCCGCTGAGTGGAGATTGGGACTGGATCTGTTTATCGCCCAAAAAATTTAAAGCACCGTTACCAGAAATTTTGCCAAGGGCTCAGGAATTAAAGGTTGTAATATTTAATAAGTCCGATTTTGCATGGGCCGAAAAATATGCCGCTGAAGTCCCGGCAGCCTGCAAACTTTATCTTCAACCTGAATGGGATAAAGCGGCGCTCATGACTCCATTGATCATTGAATATATCAAAATTCATCCCAGATGGGAGTTGAGCCTGCAAATTCATAAATACATCCATGTGCCCTGATGAAGGCGATCCGGAGTCGACAAACAGTGATTATTTATTGAGAAAAAGGAATAAACAGGAAGCTCATTCGTTATTTATCATGCAATTTTTTAGATCCATGACAAGATTTGTTTTGATTCTGGGCCTGCTTGCCGGTTTTTCTACTTCTTTCTCCCAGGGATATGACCCGGAAAAAGTTAATAAAAAAGCAATTAACGTTTACAACCAGGCATTGGAAAAAGCCCAGGGAGGGCATTACCAGGAGTCGATCCATTTCCTGTTGCAAAGCATCCAAATCGACGGCAAATACATTGATGCCTATCTTTCACTTGCCGGCGTTTATGGTCAATTGAAAGATTACGGCCATAGCATCAATTATTATGAACAGGCATTTGCATTGGATAGCGACTATACATTTGAATACAAGCTTTCCTATTCTATCAATCTGGCAGGACTTGGTGAATTTCAAAAAGCCCTGGATGCAGTCAACCATTTGCTTTCAAAAAATCCGCCGCAAAATTCCAACACGTATAAAGCCGCAGTATACAGAAGAAAATGTTATGAGTTCGCTGTTGAATATGCCCGGAAACATCAAACGGGAAATTATGTATTTGAACCCCGAAATCTTGGAGATAGCATTAACAGTATCGAATCCGAATATTTCCCGTCCCTAACCATTGATGGAAAAGAACTGGTTTTTACCAGACGTCTTGGAAATTTCAATGAAGATTTTTTTTACAGCAAGAAAAATAAAAATCAATGGGAGTTGGCGAAACCATTAGAAGGCGATATAAATACAGAACAGAATGAAGGCGCACAAAACATTTCTCAGGATGGACAATGGCTTGTATTTACAGGATGTAACAGACCCCGCGGGTTTGGAAGTTGTGATATTTACATTTCGTATTTAACATCACAGGGCTGGAGTGAAGCCCTCAGTCTTGGCAACCGGGTAAATTCGGATCAATGGGAATCACAGCCCTGTTTGTCGCCGGATAAAAGAGACCTGTATTTTGCAAGCAGGCAGTTCGGTGGCTATGGTGGCAGTGATATTTATGTTTGCCATTTACAGACTAATGGTAAATGGAGTGAACCTGAAAATTTAGGTCCCGATATTAACACATCAGGGGATGAACAATGTCCTTTTATTCATGCTGACAATCAAACGCTATATTTTACATCCGACTTTTGGCCGGGCTATGGAGATGATGATTTGTTTTATGCAAGAAAGGGACCCCATGGCGTATGGACAAATCCCATAAATCTGGGATACCCGGTTAATACCATTAATAAAGAGGGAACGCTATTTATTACAAGCGATGGAAAAACGGCATACTACGCAAGCGACCGAAGTGATAGTAAGGGCGGTCTTGATATTTACAGTTTCGAGCTACGTGAAGATATACGACCTTATAAAACATTATGGGTACGGGGACAGGTATTTGATAAAAAAACTACCCGGGGATTACCCTCCGCTGTCGAGCTGATTGACCTTGCCACCAAACAAACTATTTCTAAAGTTCAAACCGATGAACATGGCAACTACCTGATCACGTTACCCGGTGGAAAAGATTATGCATTCAATGTAAACCGCAAAGGTTATTTATTTTATTCAGATAATTTTTCCCTGAGCCAGAAAACACCAGATTCGATTTACGAAAAAAACATTCCGTTGCAACCTCTTGAAGCGAATGCCGTGATTGTACTCAATAATATTTTTTTTGATGTAAATAAGTTTGAGTTAAAACCGGAATCACAGGTAGAGCTGGAGAAAGTAATTCAATTGTTGCGTGATAATCCAACGCTTAAGATCGAGATCAGTGGCCATACGGACAATGTCGGCAAACCTGCGGCCAACCTTGCTTTAAGTAATAACCGTTCAAAATCTGTAGTTAATTATCTTATCACCAATGGGATTTCAAGTCAGCGTCTATCATTCAAAGGCTTTGGCGAAACACAACCGGTTGCCGACAATAAAACGGAAGAGGGAAAAGCAAAGAACCGGCGAACCGAGTTAAAGATAATTGAACAATAACCCATTGTTACAATTTCTCTTTCCCTTATTTTAGCAATCACTTGCTAAAATGAATAATAAATTATTATTATACCAAGTCGCTCTCACTCTTATACCAAATATAGGTCCTGTACAAGCCAAGCTTTTACTGCAACATTTTGACATCGACGAAATATTTAACGCAAGAAAATCATTGCTCGAAAAAATAGAAGGCTTTGGTGAAGTCAGGGCAAGAAGTATACGGGCATTTGATAATTTCCACGAAGCAGAAGAAGAAGTTGCCTTTATTGAAAAATACAAAATCAAACCGCTTTTTATTACGGATAAAGAATATCCTCAACGGTTATTGAATTGCTACGACTCCCCTACTCTTTTATATTACCGGGGGAATGCCGGTCTCAACAACTCAAAAATCATTTCGGTGATCGGTACAAGAACCCATACTGATTATGGTAGACAGGTAACGGAAAGCTTAATCCAGGATCTTTCTGCATTGAATGTTTTAATAGTCAGCGGGCTCGCTTATGGTATCGATGCTATTTCACACAGGGAAGCCATCAGAAATAGTTTACCAACTGTAGGAGTCATGGCTCATGGCCTTGATCAGATATATCCGGCACAACATGCTAACCTGGCAAAGGACATGATAAAAAACGGTGGCTTATTAACCGAATTCAAAAGTAACAGCAATCCGGATAAACATAATTTCCCGATAAGGAACAGGATTGTTGCCGGCATGAGTGATGCAACCATCGTTGTTGAAACAGGTCTGAGAGGCGGCAGCATGATCACTGCGGAATTGGCTAATGGCTACAATAAAGATGTATTTGCTTTCCCAGGTAAAGTCACAGACAGTAAAAGCGCCGGCTGCAATTTCCTTATTAAAAATAATAAGGCCATGTTATTGACCGATGCGCAGGAATTAATTGAGATGATGGGGTGGGAAGAAAAAAAGAAAACAAGAGCCAGTCTGCAGAAAGAACTTTTCATTGAACTGACGGCTGATGAAAAGATTGTGATGGATATTTTAAAACAAAAAGATTCCGTTCATATCGACGAACTAAATCTCGGAAGTGGCTTAAGTAGCAGCGCTGTTGCTGCGGCTATTTTGAATTTAGAATTACAAAATATAATTTCTTCACGACCCGGAAAACTATACAGCCTGACGTAAAATTTTCCTGGCCCGGATCCAACTACTAACCAGCTTGTTAAATTATTTACCACGTCTTCGCTGGTCTATTAAAACAACTGCTGACCCGTTAAAAGCAAAGCATCTTTTCGGTTGCAATCAGTGGGCATGGGAATTGAGAATATTTCCATGTAAACAATCTGATTGGCATTGCTGTTGAACTGTTACTAATAGCCACGAACTAACTTAAGCAAGCAAATATTATTGACGATATTACCACAGACGGTTTGTAGGTGGGCTCTCCTTATGGAGGGCTTTTTTATACTAAGCCCAATTCAATTTATGTTCTGCTATCACGCAACTACAGCCTGCTGATAAATATTTTTTGACTTCCCAGCTCATTATTTTAGAAAAAAAATTACGCTGTTTCAACTACCCAGGGTGAGATTTAACGTGTTTAGGGTGCCATTAAAAGCAGCTGAAGGAATTAGTCTTTCACGGAAAACGTGGCGGAGATAATGCTATCTTTACATTTATACTCAAGGGGTGCCTTAAACGGGAGGTTTCAAATATTGTAACTTCTTTCGATGAAAAACAGGCTGAGATTATACCCATTGAAAAGATGCTTTCAACATTTTTTCATACACCTGATCCGGATAATGCCGGCGTAGGAATAAAGGATAACACAGAATTGTATTTGCATCCTGGCCAGTTTTTGATTCATCCTTACAATATTCAATACAACCTGATATGAATTTAGTTGAATGGTGGAATTTACTTTGGCAGCAAATTAAAGACACGGATGGATTGCAATGGACGGCAGTTATTTTAGGCATTGCCGAAGTATTGCTGGCAAGATCCAATAAAATATGGCTGTATCCCGCGGGTATCGCAGGTACTGGCCTCTCCGTTTATATATTATTGGTGGCAGGATTATATGCTGAAAGCCTGCTTAATGGTTATTATATAGTAATGAGCATTTATGGCTGGTGGTATTGGATTAAAAAGAAAAACAGGCCGCAGGTTACCATCAGTTATTGCAGCCGTAAAGACTGGATAACCGTTTCCTGG
>JAOQAL010000524.1 GCA_025963615.1 Chitinophagaceae bacterium
CCCGCAAGAAATTCTTAACAAAGAGATCAGTCTATGGGATGGACAATTGAAAGGAACCATAGTAGGTGTTCTCAAAGATTTTCATAACCGCTCATTCCGGGCGCCTTTCGCTCCGTTGCTGATGACAACCGCGAAAAACTGGTATAGCGTTGCAGCCATTAAACTGGCAAGCCGGGACGCCGCCACCATGATCCCGGCTGTAGAAAAGATATGGAACAACACATTTCCCGATTTTGTGTTTGAATATAAGTTCCTGGATGAAAAAGTTGAAAATTTTTATAAACAGGAAAACCAGCTCTCACAGCTATATAAGGTATTTGCAGTGATCGCCATCTTCCTTAGTTGTCTTGGTTTATATGGCCTGGTATCCTTTATGGCAGTGCAACGCATCAAAGAAGTTGGCATACGCAAAGTACTGGGCGCTTCCGCGGGCAGTATTGTTTACCTGTTTTCAAAAGAGTTTATCTTACTCATCGGCATCGCTTTCGGGATCGCATCCCCACTGGCCTGGTATTTCATGCATAAGTGGTTACAGGATTATTCGTACCGGATCAATATAAGCTGGTGGATTTTTATTCTTGGCGGTATAGCATCTGTTGTCATTGCTATGATAACAGTGAGCTTCCAGGCGATCAAGGCAGCGGTTGCAAACCCGGTGAAGAGTTTGAGGAGTGAGTAGAAAGTTTATTCCCGTTAGCTATCGGGATTGTAGTTTATGGCTTCGTGCTTTTCGTGAATTTCTTATGAACAGTGAAGCTGAGAGCTTCTGCTCCCGGCTCGCAGCTCGCAGCCTGAACAACAGAATTAAAGAGCATTGGAAAAATAAATTTTTATTTTTACTTCATAAACCATTACAATGATCCTGATATATTTCAAAACAGCCTGGCGCAATTTAAAAAATCATAAATCCGCCTCCTTACTCAATATTACAGGATTATCATTGGGAATGGCGGCCGCTGTACTAATCATGCTATGGGTACAGAATGAATTGAATTTTGATAATTATCATTCCGATGCTGATAGAATTTACCTCGTTACGGTAAAGCAAAAAATGGATACCCGGAAATTTGGCGGTACCCCGTTAGTACTGGCGGAAGCTGCAAAACAGCAAATCCCTGAAATTGAAACAACATGCAGACTTGTAATTGCAAATAATGCTACGACTCCTGTACTCGGCATTAATAACAACCTTTATAAAGAAAAAGATCTGGCATTCGTTGATAAAGAGTGGTTCAGTGTTTTTCATTACGATTTTATAGCAGGCAGTGCGGAGGGATTTAGCCAAAAACCAACCGGCATTATACTAACTGAATCGCTGGCAAGAAAATATTATATCAAAAATAATGGCGTCGGTCAAATAGTTCATATTGACAGCAATATTTACCAGGTACAAGCAATAGTAAAAGACAATCCAGCTAATTCAAGTTTCCAGTTTAACATTTTTCTTCCAATAGAAGCATATCTAAAAAATGATCCCATTACGCCTGGCTCCTGGTCGTCTTTCAAAGACCAGACGTTTATTAAAACAAAAACAAACGCTAACGCAAAAACCGTTGAAAAAAAAATAACTAACATTTTACAGCAGCAGGATTTTATCCGTCAGATGTTCAAGGACACTTTAAAAGCGGGTCTCACGACATTGCCGGATATGCACTTTGACGATAGTATAGATGGAAGTTTCGGGCTTCAGTCCGGAGATAAAAAAGTGGTTCTTATTTTTTCAATTCTTGGTTTCCTGCTGCTGGCAATTGCCTGCATCAATTATGTAAATCTTACTACCGCAAAAGCCAGCCAGCGCAGTAAAGAAGTGAGCATTAAAAAGATTATGGGCGCAGGCAGAAAAAGTCTTTTCGTCCAGTTCATGGCCGAATCATTATTAACAGGTACCGTCGCATTAGTACTTACATTGTTTATCGTGTGGCTTAGCCTTCCCTGGTTTAATAGTTTCACTGAAAAGAATTTTGTACTTTCTCTTTCCTCCGTTGAAGTAGGAAAAATAATGGCCGGCACCTTAATAGTTACAGTATTGTTTACGGGAATCTACCCTGCCTTACTGCTTTCCTCTTTCAAACCATTGAATGTTTTAAAAGGAGTTAATATTCTTAAAGTAAAAAACACTTCGTTACGCAAAATACTGGTAACCTCACAATTTACCATTGCCATTGCTTTAATTATTTGTACCCTTGTTATCCTCAAACAATTATTCTTTATACAAGCCAATAATGAAGGTTACAACCGCAGCCAGATATTTTCTATTTCATTGCCACCGACCTGGCCAAAATATCATAACAAAGCAGATAAAAGTGGATTCCTTAAAATCCTGAAAAATGAATTAAGTGGCGAAACCGCCATTGAAAATATAACCGTTTCAAATGATGCTATTCAGAATCTTAAAATGTCATGGGGAGGAGGGATTGATTGGAATGGCAGATTAAAAACTGAGGACAGGCTTTTTACACCACTATCAGTTGACGCCGATTTTACCAAGATATTTAAACTGGAATTAAAAGAAGGAAGATGGTTCCAGGAAAATAACCTGGATGACCGGCATAACTATATACTGAACGAAACCGCTATTTCAGAGCTGGGTTTAAAAAAACCGTATATCGGCCAGTTTTTTGCAGTGTTCGGCGATACGGGACGGATAATTGGTATTGCCAAGGATTTTCATTTTCGGGATTTTCATCAGAAGATTGGTGTTTCAGTACTACTTAATAACCCTGAACTCAAAGGAACTTTTTTTATACAGGCAACTGCTTCCAGAATGAAACAGGCATTAGCCAGGGCTGAAATGACCTGGAAGAAATTCTTTCCGCAAGAACCTTTTGAATATAATTTCATGGATGAAGAATTTGAACAGATGTATAAATCAGACATGAAAACTTCTAAACTGGTTGGAATATTTTCCGGCATTGCTATTTTTATTTCCTGTCTCGGCTTATTCGGACTTGTTTCATTCGTTGCAGAACAAAAAACCAAAGAAATAGGGATACGAAAAGTACTGGGTGCCACCGTTGCAAATATCACAACCCTGTTATCAAAGGATTTTATAAAGTTGGTTATAATAGCCTTCATCATGGCCTCTCCCATCGCCTGGTGGGCCATGAATAAATGGCTGGAAGCATTCGCTTACAGGATTAACATCAGTTGGTGGATTTTCGTATCAGCCGGAGCCGCCGCCATTTTTATTGCATTACTTACCGTCAGTTCCCAGGCGGTAAAAGCGGCAATGGCCAACCCCGCGAAGAGTCTTCGGAGTGAGTAGAAAGGTTATTCCCGATAGCTACGGCATAGGCGTCAAGTTAATTTTGATAGCAAGTTTGTCGTGTGCTGTCAAGGGAGTAGCGATATAATGTTGAAGTCACAGGAGCACAAAAGCCATCAGGGAACCGTCCGGAAAACAGCCTGTCCCGATTTTTTATCGGGAGGGCGTATTCGTTTTTCCCGATAGCCATCGGGACTTTTTTGTCGCAGATTCCGGTGACTATCGCATTGGCGTCAAGCTAATTTCCAGTTTGTTGTGTGCTATCAAGGGAGCAGCGATATAGCGTTGAAGTCACAGTAGTACCTAAGCCCCATCAGGGAACCGTCCGGAAAACGGGGCGTATTCGTTTTCCGGTGGCTTTTTTTGCTTACTTTTTTTTCCACAAAAAAAAGTAAGAGAAAGAAATTGCTGATAATTAAGGAAGATGTCTTAGCCAAACAAAAAGAAAAGAAAAAGCAACCAAAAGCTCATTTGATGTCCGAAAGCTCAACGAAGATTTAAAAACGAATACCGGTCATGTTGACTTTCGGTTTGATTTAAAGCCAT
>JAOQAL010000536.1 GCA_025963615.1 Chitinophagaceae bacterium
TCACTTTCTTCAATTAGAGGAAAAACAATATAAACTTGTCTTCCCTTTGCTATTTCAGTCCGTATAAAGTCCATTACCTTAGACCGCTGGTTCTCAAAACGATGCAGTGTGGTCACCGGTTGCCTTCCGGGCGGCAACTCATCTATAATACTATAATCAAGATCGCCATAAGCAGTCATGGCCAATGTTCTTGGGATAGGCGTCGCTGTCATAACCAAAACATGTGGATGTATTTCCGCCTTCTTCCATAACCTGGCCCGTTGTGCTACCCCAAAGCGGTGCTGTTCATCAATAATCGTTAATCCTAATTTTCTGAAAAGAACAACATCTTCAATTACGGCATGCGTACCAATAAGGATTTGTGTGCTGCCTTCTTCCAGCTCTTTTAACAATCTTCTCCGTTCTGCAGTTTTAGTTGAACCGGTTAATAATCCCACTTTCACGGGCAGGCCCTTTAACAGGGAAACAATGCCGGCATAATGTTGTTTGGCCAGTATTTCGGTGGGTGCCATCAGGCAGGACTGGTACCCATTATCAGCAGCCAGCAGCATCGTAAGTAAAGCAACAATTGTTTTACCACTGCCAACGTCACCCTGTAATAACCGGTTCATCTGGTGGCCTCTGGCTGTATCGCCCCGTATTTCTTTAATAACTCTTTTTTGAGCTCCGGTTAGCTGGAAAGGAAGGTATTCCTTATAAAAAGTGTTGAACAAATCTCCTACCTTTTCAAACAAGACTCCCTTTGAATATTTATACCGGTTAAGTTTCAGCAATCCCAATCTTAACTGGGCGATAAATAATTCTTCAAATTTTAAGCGCTTTACGGCAGCCTCATATTCCTCCGTGGATAAAGGGAAATGAATTTGACGGTAAGCCTTATTTCTTGATAGAAATTTTGTCGTTTTCAAAAGATTTTCGGGAAGGTTTTCTGGCAGATCTCGTTCCTGCAATAAAGACAAAAGTGTTTGTGTAAGCTTTCCAATCTGTCTTCCACCTAAGCCCCTTGCTTTCAGTTTTTCGGTACTCGGATAAACCGGTTCAAATCTTTTTGCATCCTGTTGGATTTCAGCAAACAATTCCATTTCGGGATGAACGATCTGCGGTTTGTTGCCAAAATATCCAATCTTTCCATAAACAAGATAGGCCTGTCCTGTTATCAGTGTTTTTTGTATCCAGCTCACTCCCTGAAACCAGGTTAATTCAAGTATGCCGGTTTTATCTTTTAGTTGAGCCACGAGGCGCTTTGCCCTTTTATCTCCCACTATTTCCGCATTAACCAGCATGCCGGTCACCTGGATATAATCTGTTTGAGGGGTGATATCAGCAATTACATTGATTTTGGATTTATCAATATGACGGTAAGGAAAATGCTCCAACAGGTCTTTAAATGTAAAAACAGCAAGTTCCTTCTTTAAAAGTTCGCCCCGCTGAGGGCCCACGCCTTTAAGGTATTCAATCGGGCTTGATAATATATTTACAATGGCAGAAATAATCAGTGTCCTTTAAATCAAAGATAAATGACTGGTTTTTAAAATTTTAAGCCGGTCGGCTTCTTTATACTTAAAAGTAAAAATCTTCTCCGGCTTTAGTAACAAACACCCCGAAAGTGAATAAAAAAACTTAAAATGTACGCAATAAATATACTATTGTAATTGTTTATACTTAGTTCTATTTTGAGATTTTATTTATACGGAAAATCAAGCCACCCAATGAAAAACCACCTTCAATTACTGCAAATCAACCTTGGTTTTGATTTTCATGAATACAAGTTTGCCTTATTAAGTTTTGTAACTGCTTTTGTAGTTACCTTAATTACCATTCCACCGATCCTTCAACTGGTAAAAAAATACAGCCTTTACGATGTTCCTGATTATCGCAAAGAACATAAAGTCCCCATTGCTACTTTTGGCGGGGTTGCTATCTGGGCGGGCATGGTTATATCGATGATGCTTTGGTTTTCTTTTTCACGCCAAACTTCTATTATAGGTTTTATGTTTTCCCTGGTCATTCTTTTCAGTATGGGTATTATGGATGACATGAAAAACCTTCCTGCCCGGTATAAACTGATCATAGAAACCGGACTTGCTACCATCATGGCCATAGCAGGTACCAGAATTACCAGCTTCAATGGCTTATTCGGTATTCAGGAACTGCCTTTAACTGCTCAATATACTTTTACGGTTCTGGCTATTGTGTGCATTACCAATGCGTTTAATCTTATTGATGGTATTGATGGTCTGGCAGGGGGTCTTGGCTTTATGAGCCTGATTACACTGGGCATTTTCCTCATCTTAAGCGGTGATACCAATATGGCCTTAATCGCCTTTTCTCTAGCCGGGGGACTACTGGCATTCTTATATTTTAACCTTAATCCTGCCCGCATCTTCATGGGTGATACCGGATCCCTTGTATTGGGATTTGTTATTTCAATGATGTGTATCCGTCTTATGCAGGTAAATAATACGTTAGAAATTCCTGTTGTTCCTCACGTGCCGGTATTCGTTTTAGGCATCGTCCTGATTCCTGTTTTTGATACCCTCCGTGTTTTTGCTATCCGGATGTGGAAGGGTAAATCCCCTTTCGCCCCCGATAAATCGCATATACATCATTTGCTGACCAATGCCGGATTCAGCCACAGCTTTGCATCCAAATTTATCTGCACGGTCCATGCTTTTGTATTGATGGAAGTATACTGGCTTAAA
The DNA here is from genome assembly GCA_025963615.1 of Chitinophagaceae bacterium. Classification (GTDB taxonomy): domain Bacteria; phylum Bacteroidota; class Bacteroidia; order Chitinophagales; family Chitinophagaceae; genus JAFDYH01. The sequence continues at coordinate 2,703 of JAOQAL010000536.1, forward strand.
GACCTTCGCCCGGAAATAATATTATTGTTCCAATCTATCGCCATGATTGTTTTTGTACTTTCCTTAAAACATCTGGCTGTTTTGAAAAAAACACAAGTTCCCAAAAAAAGCTACGAGGATTACGAATTGAATTGATTTGTGAAAATTTGCCATGCCTTCTCGCAAAAAAAAGCAGGTCGGCTAGAAAACCACCTGCTTTGGTCTAAGTTGACCGTTCACATGAGAAAACTGTATTTGCAAACCCGGAGTATCTGGGTTATTAATTCCGCGTATTGATATCAGAACGTAAAGATAGTTTCGTTTGTTACCGGTGAGAATACAGGTTTACCCAAACATGAAACTTCATTACTGAAATTATATCCTGTTTATACATCCTGTTATCCGACCGTTTATCAGCTATTATTCCTTTCCGAATGAGTTTAGCCCCGGCGTTAATGCCAGGAATATGGGTCTTTTATGCCCTTCGGCTTAGTTAAAATTTTAAACCAGGCTGCGTTTTCCTGACAAGGAGTCCTCAATTACTGAACCATGAATAGTTATAAATAAAGAAGGAAAATCATGCCCTTATTAATTAGAATGAAAGGTGAGATTACATAACTGATTCGTGACGAATAAACCGGGAATTGAATTTTGCCACGTAAAGCAGCATACCAGTTATTGCAACAGTGCTGGAAAACATAAAAGAGCTAACTGCATGACTATAAAATGACGTTGCCTTTACCACTTATAACTGAATTTAACCTTGAGATAAAAATTTGCTATTGTTTAACGCAACATGAAGATAGATTTGGAAACATTATCGTTTTTGACTTTGCGCATGAGCTAATCAAAAGTATCATTAACGATTAAGTAAACCAATTTACCACTACTGTCATGATCCGGGATGCTTACCTGAAAGCCTTATTCATTCCGCTACTGGGAATTTTTATCCCTTTAGTTTCTGGTATTATTCACTATTCGATATATAGTCTTCCCGAAATTATTGCTGCAAATTTTTTCTTCATTTTTACTTCCTTTTGTATCTGGTGGGGTAGTAACTGGCTCCATAGTAAAACCCGGTTATTTTATAAACCAGGCTACAATCCATTTACTAAAATACTTACCGTTTGCGGTATATCCGCAGTATATGGCGCCGGTATCGGAGGTTTACTGGTCATGACCTGGTATAAATTTTCGAGAGAAAGTTTTTCATGGAACAGTATTTTGAAGTTTACCGGTATGTGTGCGCTGGCCGTCATCGTGTTTACACTGGTTTATGAAATTCTTTTTCTCAGTAAGGAAAGAGAACTGGATGTAAAAATTGTTGACCAGTTGGATCATGAACGTTCACAGGCTGAAATGGCGGCCCTTCGTAATGAGTTGGATCCGCATTTTATATTTAATTCATTGAACACCTTGTCGCACCTGATCATCAATGATCCGCCCACGGCACATGCTTTCAACAGCAAGCTGGCAAAAGTATACCGCTATTTTCTACTTAATAAGGACCGTGAGTTAATTTCCCTTCATGATGAATCCGACTTTATAGACGATTATTTTTTTCTGCTGCAGATAAGGCACGACAATAAACTGCAACTGGAAAAAAACCTGAACAATACGGAAAATGGCAAAATCATGATCCTTCCCTGCGCTTTGCAGATTTTAGTAGAAAACGCCATCAAGCATAATGAATTTTCGGATAGTAACCCATTACATATAACTATTTCGGTAAATGAACAGGCTATAAAAGTGAGCAACAATACCAAACCAAAGTCTTCTTTTATCGATTCAACAAATATCGGTTTACGAAATCTTAGTGCACGGTACCGCCTGGTTTGCAACCGGGATATAATAATAGAAAACACAGCTGGTAAATTTATTGTAAAACTGCCTCTCCTCAAATAGTCATAAAAAACTTAAGCCATGTTAAACGCAATTATTATCGAAGACGAAAGATTAGCCTTACAGGAGCTGATCAATAACCTGCGGGAAGTATTACCGGATATTGGGATTTCCGCTACCCTCGGTTCCGTTAAAGAAAGTATAGAATACCTGTCAACCGCCCCGAAAGCTGATATTATTTTCAGCGATGTACAGTTGGCGGATGGCCTCTCCTTTGAAATTTTCAATTATACTGATGTAGAAATTCCCGTAATTTTTATCACCGCCTATGATGAATTTATCATGAATGCCTTCGAACACAATGGGATTGATTACCTGCTGAAGCCCGTCAGAAAAGAAGACCTGCTGAAAGCCATACTGAAATATAAAATGCTGGAAAAACATTTCAGTACCAGCAATAAAAAGATTGATAACCTTTTAACACATATCAGCAACAAAAAGAAAACAAGATTACTGGTGCGCAAAGGACTTGAGAATATTTCGCTGAGACTGGATGAAATTGCCTTGTTTTATACAGAAAACAAAATAGTATATGTAACTGATAATTCCGGTAAAAAATACCTGGCCGATAAAAACCTCACCGACCTGGAGGAAGAACTTGATGATACCATGTTTTTCAGGGCAAACCGGCAATACATTGTTAACATTAACTATGTAAAAGGATTTAAGGCTTATGAAAAAGTAAAACTGGTAGTGGAATTGTCCATTCCTGAATTAACTCATTGTATTATTATCAGCCAGGAAACCGCCCCGGCTTTCAGGAAATGGATGTATGAGGCGTGATGCTGGATGCCAGATGCTAGATACTGGATGCTGACCTCTAGGATCTAGCATCCAGTATCCAGAATCTAGAGAAACCCGTCACTGTCCCGGTAGTTTTTAATAAGGATCGCTTCGCCCTCTTTTCCTTTCACTGAATTTCCATGTTCCATGCCCAGCACACCTTTGTAACCTTTGTTATAAATGTGTTTGAAAATATTTTTATAATTCATTTCCCCGGTAGTCGGTTCATTTCTGCCCGGATTATCGCCTATCTGGAAATAAGCTATTTCATCCCAGGTAAGATCAATATTGTGTATCATATTCCCTTCATTCTTCTGCATATGGTACATATCAAACAATATTTTGCAGGATGGGCTGTTGACTGCTTTGCATATTTCATAGGTCTGATCGGATGTACGCAGAAAAAGATTGGGGCTGTCACTTAATGGTTCAAGCACCATAATGATACCATGCGGTTCTAAAATTGCCGCTCCCTTTCTTAAGGCTGCTATCACATTGGCAGTTTGAATGCCTATTGGCAAATCTCTTTCAAAATCACCGGGCACTACGGTTATCCATTTTGCATTTACTCTTTTTGAAACTTCTACAGCCTGCCTGCAACCTTTCAAAAAGATTTCAAGGTGTTCTGGCTTATTGGCAGCCAATGTATTTTCATCATTACCTCCTTTATCTACTACAAAGACGCCCATGGTCATTCCCAATTTTGCAAGGGTCTCCCCGATTTTTTGTTGCTCGGCAGCCGGGCGGCCCGTCATTCCATTATCTTCAATGGCGCGAAAACCCATATCATACGCATACTTTATCTGATCAACAAAATTGGCGCCTCCATTATTCCTGAACATTCCGTCATGAATACCATAATTGAGATTAAATGGTTTTTCCGCAATAGGGTCAATCTTAAGGCCGCTGGCTTTTGAAATACCTGCTGTCAATAAAGAAGCCCCGGCAATTGCTGATTTTTGCATAAAGGTCCTGCGTTCCATATTCGTAATTTATTATTGATATTAAAAAATGAGTTTTACAAAAAGATGTTTTATCATTCAAATTAATTTACTTCCAACGCGTCTTTTGATGGGACCGCCGGGAAGGAACCGTGCGGTTCTGACTGGTACCAATAAACTACTGATGCGATATCATCCTGTAAGGTAAGGTATCTCCCACCTTCTCTCCACCCCAATGCCTGTATCGTTACTTTCAGGTTTTTTTCAAAACGTATAGGATCTGTAATATGCCAGCGGTATAGACCAAAACGTTGCTGCACACTATAATGTCCATCGCCCCGTATCACCTGGGGCATACCGGTATAAGGACTGCAAAATTCCGTATAATCAGTAATCTCCACGCCGGCTTCATTCTTTTTCCTGGTATCAAAATCATAGGAGCCGCAGAAATAATCCTCCGTGCCGGTGCCGCAAATGGTAGGATATTGGGTATCATCATCCATAAAGAACTTTATTTCTCCTTCACCCCACCATCCATTGCTATTCACACCCCAGGCTATATAGGTGCCCACATACTGGCCTTTCCCTTTAATGCCGTCTACCAATACATAATCTGTTTTATTGGGTAAAGGATTTACCCGGCGGAACTGCGCATGAAAATAAGCCGCATCGTCCGGGACTTGTGTCAGGGTATAATCAACCTGGTAATACAATACCATATCCTCATTCGCGATATTCTCCATGGTGATCCTGCATTTTTTCCTGAATGGCATGGGCCAGTAACAATTAAATGCGCTGCCTGGATTTACTGCTACAGCCAATGATTGCAAGGGAGAATATTTTCCCCAACCCATACAAAAAAAATCTCCGACCGGCGCTTCAACAGATGGCTGCTTTTCATCATCCCAATAAATGCGGAAAATAGAATACCTCCAGTTGCCGGTAGGCGTCATCCATATATGCTGTATAGCTCCCGATCCATCAATTTCTGCAACGGTATAGGTTGTTTTCGCTTTAATAACAACACTCGGGCTCACCTTCCAGCCCTGCCCTAAATCCCTTGATGCATTTGCCCCGGTGCCAGTTGTTGCCATGCCCCCTTTGCCTTTTTCACCATTAAAATTTTCCGGGCTGATGGAACGGCTTTTCGCATCGGATAACCGGTAAAGGTTTCCGAGATTTACATCAATGCCATTGAATTTCTGCTGGGCATTTATCAGCAAAGAAATACAAGAAAAAAAACAGGCAAAAAAGGCAATTTTTCTCATGGTAAAATTTTTAATCGTCAGTAAATTATAGTTAAGGCGCAGGCTTTCCAATTAAAGCAAATTTTCCGGTTTCACTGTGCTGCTGTGTTATACTTTGCAGCATCGGGGATCTGGCTTGTCGTTATTTTATATCCTTTAGCTCCAAAATATAAAATAAAGAAAAAACAAATCAATGGTACAATATAAGCAAGCTGCATATTATAGTGCCTGGCAATATACCCCAGGGCCAACGGGATGGTAGCACCACCCACGATGGCCATTACCATATAAGAAGAAGCAATTTTCGTTTCCGCACCCAGGTCTTTTATCCCCAAAGCAAATATGGTCGGGAACATAATAGACATAAAAAACTCAACTCCCATCATAGAAAACACACCCAACCGGCCTCCAATAAAAGTAATGTATACTAATAATAAAATATTACAGGCACTGTAAATGGTAAGTAATGTTTCTGCTTTTATGGTACGCATTAAAAACGTACCTACGTAACGGCCAATCATAAAGCAAAGAAGCAGGTAGCCGAGCAGGTTAGTAGCTTCGGCTTCCGGCATGCCGGCGCTAAACTTGCTATACCGTATAAAAAAGCTGGAAATACAAACCTGCGCACCGACATAAAAAAATTGTGCGATCACTCCATTCTTAAAATGTTTGTGCCTGAATACGGCAAAATCAAATTTAAAAGATCCCTTCTCTTCTGCAACCTTGGGCATCTTAACAATAAAAAAAAGAAATGCCACCGCTAATAAAATAACTGCAATACTTATGTAGGGCAACTTCACCCTGCCCGCTTCTGAAGCCAGGTATGAATTTAAAGCTTCAGGCGACATGGCATTGAGCTGGTCCGTGGTTAATTCTGTCCCGGACAATACCAGTTTACTTAAAAAAAAGGCAGCGACAAAGGCACCCAGTCCATTAAATGCCTGTGCAAAATTCAATCGCTGTGATGATGTTTCCGGACTTCCTAATACCGTGATATAAGGATTGGCGGCCGTTTCCAGGAAGGTCATACCGCTGGCAACTAAAAATAAAGCGCCGAGGAAAAGACCAAAGCTTCTTGTTTCCGCAGCAGGATAAAAAAGAAGCGCCCCAATGGCAGCTATCACAAGACCCGCGATAATACCGGTTTTGTAACTGTACCTCCGCATAATATTGGCAGCTGGTAGTGCCATAAAAAAATAAGCGATCCAATACGCCGAATCGATGAAAGCGGACTGAAAGTCATTTAACTGGCAAGCCTTTTTCAAATGGGGGATTAAAGAAGGTAAAAGATTGGATGTTAATGCCCATAAAAAAAATAAGCTGATTATCAGTATCAGGACTACTGAATTTTTAGATTTCTCCTGCGGTTGCTCCATGTAAATTGTTTTATAGCGGTTAATATTACTTGCCTTTTACAGAAATTGAATTGATCAACGTGCCAATACCATCAATACTTATCTCCACCACATCGTCCTCCTGCAGGGTAAAATCATTCGGCGGTACCAGGCAAGTGCCGGTCATTAATAAACAGCCCGTGGCAAAATCAAATTCACGAAAAAGATATCCGGCCAGTTCTGTTAATGACCGCTTCATACGGCTGACCGGAGTTTCCGCTTCAAACATGATTTTATTTTTCCGTTTAATCTTCAAATGGATAACCGTTTCCAGGGATATTGGCTTTTCAGGTATATATAGACAGGGGCCTACCGCAGCGCTTCTTTCATACATTTTTGCCTGCGGCAAATACAAAGGATTTTCTCCTTCAATACTTCTTGAGCTCATGTCATTACCGATGGTGTATGCCTGTATGCTGCCGGATGAATTAATGTATAGGGTCAACTCAGGTTCCGGAACATTCCAGGTAGAATCTTTACGGATATTGACTTTTCCGCCATGCCCGACTACACGATGTGGCAACGCTTTAAAAAATAATTCAGGTCGTTCGGCTTCATAGACTTTCTGATAACAGTCTGCCCCACCGGAATCTTTCGATTCTTCCATTCTTGCGTCACGGCTTTTTAAATAAGTGACACCCGCTGCCCATACTTCCTGGCTGCCAATGGGAGGCAAAAGGTAGTGGCCAATCAAATCATCGCTTTCCGATTCAGTTACAGCTTTTGCCGAACGGGCTATTTCCTGCAAATGACGATAAAGGTGCTGCTGGTTGACCAAGTCGTCCCAGTTATCATCCAGTAAAAAAGATTTATCGTGACTCTTAAGTACAATTCCCTTTGTTGTTTTGTATAGATGCATAGATGGTTATTATAATTATCGCTTTATTTCATCCAGGTTAACACCCAGTAACTGCTGCGCCAACTGCTTCAGCGCGCTATATTCACCCTGGAAATGACAGGTCGTTTGACTGTATCCACCGGCCTGTCCTTTATTCAGTTGCAAGGCAGGAGACGACGATTCTATTTCATAAAAAGGTCCCATCTGGGTACCATCGGCCAGGGGGCCATCATTATATGAATTTATGACGTCGCCTTTATAGGGCTCTTTTTGTATTTCCCATTTTGAATTTACATAAGAAGCATTTTGATCCACCTGGGGTAGTAATATGGTCAATACATTTCTTTCAAAGTCAAAGCTTCCGGCAACAGGTTTCGCAATCAATGGCGACAACCCGATCTTACTCCGGTATTTACCATCGCAGGTAAAGTACAACACACTATCCTTTACCTGTAAACGCCCGGCCGGAATTTCGCCAAAGTAATTATCTGTTATCAATGAATGGGCGCCTGCCTGGCCATGAAACGGAATTATAACCACAGTTTTTGGCGAGGGGGTAAACATACCCAGCAGCCAGATGGATAAAAGCCCCTTATCTTTTGACCAGTCTATCGTACCGGCATTCTGAATACTGTTTTCCGTTTCAAAACCTACAAATTGAACATTCGGGGGAATTGACGTGTTCAGCTTTGTTTCTAGCTGTTTTTTATCCAGCAAACTTATTTTTCGTTCAATCGCAATATTGAAACTTGTTCCGCTGTAGTTGACCAGCGTGGCTTTTTTAGAAAAGACAGCCTGGGACCTGGTTGATTGTGACACATCATAACTTACCGTATCAATAAGCGCTGGCACCTGCCAGTGAGCGATGTTAAAGGAATCTCCGGCTTTAAAATAAATGGAATACTGTCCGCCTTCCGGCCCGATCCAAAACCTTTCTTCACCACCAACCGGGTTGAATTGCTTTTTCTTTTCGTTTGCAGCAATCAAATCATAATTTAACCAGCCAAAACTGGCGCCACTATCACCGGTGGCGGTACTCGTCATGACCCTTCCCTGGTAACCTGCGGATAGCAATATCTTCGAATTTCCGTCATCACTTGATAATTCAAGGACTCCGGTGCTATGTTTCTTAAGAAATTCCGCGTCATAAGCATAGGTCCCTTTTACCGCGGCACTATCTGGCGAAGGTTGCTGCTGGCGGGAATCATCATTATTACAAGCCATAAAAATTAAACTAAAGTAAAGCCAGGAAACCCGGCGGGAGAAAAAAATCATATGCAAGCCATTTATACTTTCCCGGTAAATATAAATATTGTAATCAGAAAAACATTACTGGCTTGCTGGGGTGGCGAAAATAGTGATGCCCGGTATGTGGGTTATTAAACTGAAAGCAGATGATACGTTATTAACCCAGGGGCATTGCAACGGGGCTTTGGCGGGAACCTTTTACTTTACGTTCTCTTTTTAGTACAGCAGGAGTTTTTATGACGATGGGAGTTGACCTTTATTCAATATTCCGGTTAAACATGTTTCCCGGGGCGATATTATCATGCTTCAATTAATTCCAGGCGCTCATTTCTCTTCCAGTAAAAGATTTAAAACTTTTGAAGATTCTTTTTCAGAATTAACCAGTTCATAAAGAGTAATCTTATCCAGCAGCTGGTCAACGGTAAACTGGATCATTTGCCAAAGGGAGCGGGCAGAGCAATCAACTGAGTTGGTGCATAATTTTAAAGAGCCGGAATGAAGACCACAAAATTCCTGGTCAAACAACACACCACCCAATATTTTCAACACCTGCTTGATCCTGATTTCTTTTGCCGGTTTTGCCAACACATAGCCACCCTTATAACCGGGAGTACTATTAATGATTCCGCCCATACGGAGCACCCGGGTAAGTTTTGCCACATAATGACTACTTAAACCTTCCACTTCGCTTAACTGCGGAATACTCAGGCCTTGCTCATCCCTGCACTTTCCAATGCGGATAAGAATTCGCAAACCATATTCTTCCTGGGCGGTAATTTTCATCTTATGTTTTTTAAATATTATCTTACATCATTCCCAATTCTAATTGTGCCGCCTCGCTCATCATGCTCTTATTCCAGGGCGGCGTCCAGGTAACGGCTACGTGTACATCGTTCACGCCCTCTATCTGTCTTACTTTCTGGTCTACTTCAACCGGTAAGGATTGGGCGGCCGGACAGCCCGGTGCCGTCAATGTCATTACGATCTGCACATTCGTTATTGGCAAAACATTTACTTCATAAATCAAGCCCAGCTCATAAATATTCACCGGCAGTTCCGGATCATAAATAGTCTGCAAACACGCTACTACTTTTTCTTTCAATGCATCTGTATCCATGTTCTTATACGTTAGCTGTATTTTTTATTTTAAAGGCCAGTGCATAATTTTTCATTTGTTTCACCATCGATAGCAAACCATTCGAACGGGTTTGCGCCAGGTGCGACATCATCCCGATTTTATTTATGAAATCCAGCCTGGCATTAATAATATCGTCAGGCGACTGACCGGATAGTACCCGGATCAGCATACTGATTAATCCTTTTACAATTATGGCATCGCTGTCGGCGGTATAAAAAATCCTGCCCTCTATATGATCGGCTACCAGGTATACCGTCGACTGGCAGCCCCGCACTTTGTTTTCATCGAGCTTATATTTATCAGCCAGTGGTGTCAATCGTTTACCCAGGTCAATGATGTATTCGTACTTATCATCCCAGGAATCAAACAATGAAAATTCATTGACTATTTCATTTTCTATTTCTTCTATCGTCTTATGATTGCTCATTTTATATCAGGATAACATTTTAATCACTTTATGCAGCCCGGTAATCAACTCATCCACTTCTTCTTTTGTATTGTAAACCGCAAAGGAAGCCCGGGTAGTACCGGGAATACCAAAACACTGCATCAGGGGCTGTGTACAATGATGGCCCGTTCTGACTGCAATGCCACGGTTATCCAGCAAAATCCCAATATCCTGGGGATGTATTTTATCTATCACAAAGGAAACCACGCTTACCTTTTCTTTCGCCTGACCAATAATTCTTA
>JAOQAL010000559.1 GCA_025963615.1 Chitinophagaceae bacterium
GAAAGAATCTGCCTGAAGCATATTGAACAAATAAATAAGGATCTGAACATACACGGGTATAATGAAATTTCCGCATGGAGATATAAACCACAAACCGGAGCCGGCGCACAGATAGATCTTGTTATAGACCGTAAAGATTTTGTTATTAATATCTGTGAGATAAAATTTTCAACAAATGAATTTTCAATCGATAAAGCCTATGCCGCCAGTCTCCGCAATAAAATAAAGTTGTTTGCTGAGCAGGCAACCGGTAAAAAGATCTTTCATTTGGTCATTATAACCACATTCTGCGTCACAAAAAATCCATATGAAAAAGAGTTGGTGGAGAAATCCGTGACGATGGACGCCTTGTTTGAATCTTGATTTTTAAAATGGCGTTTTAACTTATCATTGTTTTTTATAACTAACCGATATACCGGAGCTGCTGCCGCGGTTAATGGTGGTGTTGTAATTTTTCAGGCTGCGTACATAATCCAGGAATTCATCAATACCGCCAAAACCATTCAGTACATTGTGCGCAGTGAAACAGCCACCGGCTTTTAATTTGGGATCCACATCCTTAAAATACTGCAGGTACCAGTCTTTATCCGCATCAGAAAATACAAAATCAAAAGGGCCATCCAGTTTTTTCACCAGCTCATGCGCATCGGCAAGACGGGCATCCACATATGGTGACAAACCCGCGGCTTCAATATTTTTTAGAGCCTCCTCATACCGGCCCCTGTCAATTTCAACCGTAATGAGTGTGCCCCCGGTTTTACTGAGAGCCCAAGCGATCCAGATGGTGGAATGGCCGGTAGACGTACCTATTTCCAGCGCTGATTGGTAGTTGTTTTTTACAATGATATCATACAGCGATTGCCCATCCTGATATGGAACATTCAGGTCATGCCATTTGTCTTTGTGTTCTTTCAGAAAATTGCTCACCCGTTCATCCAGGCTTTTATTGCCGGCAGTATTTTGTCCGCAGGAAGAAAGGCTTATCAACAGGAAGACTGCGAATAGAGAAAAGCAATACTTTTTCATAGTTTTTTACAAAAGTAGAAATGTTATTTTAAAGAGGGAGCAACTGTTGTCAGCAAATCTATTTTAAGCGTATCAGGAGTTCGGATCCCAGTCACATAAATTTTATTTACGCTCCCAGTCATTTGGGGGCGACCTTTTTTGCCTGTCCGCTTTATGTTGGTTCCGCGTAACCGGCTATTTCAAAGCATATTTCCGCCCGGTATTAATGTTTGCTATAGTGAACATTCCACTTTATATTTGTTCATTGTAGTGAACGTTATGGAAAAAAGAACAATAACCCTTACTCCTAAATTAGAGAAGATTCTAACTGAATTAGGAGGAAACTTAAGGCTGGCCCGGTTACGAAGAAAATTAACCGCCGAACAGGTTTGTGAACGGGCTAATATTAGTCGAACTACTTTATGGCAAATAGAGAAAGGAATGTACAATGTCGCAATCGGTGCCTACGCACAAGTGTTATTTATCCTTGGCCTCGAAAAAGACCTCCTGCAAGTAGCGGTCGGTGATGAACTTGGCAGGAGATTACAGGATGCCGAACTTGAAATAAAAAAAAGAGGCGCGAGAAGAAAATAAATTGTCATGGATATCTTAGTATACACAGACTGGATGGATTATTAATTGTACTACATGGTCAAAAAGCTAAAAAATATATCATTTCTTTTACTTTTTTCTTATTTAAATGGTTCATTCCTGTCGGCACCCAGCAATCATGTTACAGTTTGTTCCTGGAATCTAAAAGATTTTGGCAAATCCAAAAGCGATTCCACGATCACGTTTATAGCTAATACAGTCATGGACTACGACATTGTAGTTATTCAGGAAGTTGTGGCTGGTTATGGGGGGCCTCAGACAGTGGCAAGATTAAGCGAACAATTAAACAGAAAGGGTTATAAATGGGATTACGTAATTAGTGATCCAACGGTAAGTAGTTCCTATAAGACGGAACGTTACGCGTTTCTTTGGAAAACATCCAGAATAAAAAAAATTGGAAAATCCTGGCTTGAAGAAAAATACAAGTTTGAAATTGATAGAGAACCATTTTATTCCACATTTTCTTCAAACACGAAAGAGTTCACGTTAGTAAACTTTCACGCCATAACGAAATCAAAACAACCAGAAACCGAGGTGAAATACTTTAAATTCCTACCCGATCAATATCCGCATTTAAACTTATTGTTCTGCGGGGATTTTAATTTGCCGCAAAACCATACTGTATTTAATCCACTAAAGAAAATGGGTTTTGTTCCCATATTCGTAAATCAGAAAACAAGTCTAAAAGAAAAATGTAAGAGTACGGATTGTTTAGCTTCAGAATTTGACAATATTTTCTACATTCCTAAAAAAATAGCAAAAAAATATTCCGGTGTTATTCATTTTTATAAAAAGTATTCAGACCTAACGGAAGCAAGAAAGATATCGGATCATGTTCCTATATTTTTTGAATTTTCGTTGAATTAGATTACCAATTATGATTGCTTCCCCTTCAAATTATGCAGGAAACGGAACAATGGACGGACTTTCATCGGGGTCATGGACCTTCTCGTGATGGCTGTCGTGGCGGCAGCCATCACTGTCGAACGTTTGGCACCGGCCGGTGAACGCGTCGCGCGGGGGACCGGAGCCGTTGCCATCGGAGCAGGATTGCTTCTGATAGCGCGAGCCGCCGGGCTTAGATAAATTTATTCTATGACACGAACGATCTTTCAATAATAAGGACAACTAATAATTCCAGCTACCCAGCCGGGCAAACAGTTGTCCACGTCAAAAAACTTATGCATGACTTGAATATCACTTTTAATATACCAATGGTCACTGGTAAATTATCTTATTTGATTTATAATGCTGCTACAAATCTTAAATACCCTTTTATTCAACCCTCATCCCTGACAGAAATTGCCGTTTTAAAATCTTACAAAATAGTTTGATCACATAATATTCATAATTATCTAGCCTGTCCCTGGTAACGAATAGATATGTTTGCAGTATAATTCATTCTTT
>JAOQAL010000564.1 GCA_025963615.1 Chitinophagaceae bacterium
GGACCGTCAAATATCTAAATAATCAGCCCGGACTAAAAGATACCTGCTACCGGGTGATACTGGTGGATAAATACGGGCGAATATGGATCGGAACGGATAAGGGCATCTACATAGCCGATACCAAACAGGGCACACTGACCAACATTACCACCACCCAGGGTTTGACAAATAACCGGGTATTATCATTGCTGGAATATAACAGCAGTGTGATAGCCGGAACCAATAACAAAATAAGCATCATAACGGCTCCCGTTCCAGCTTATGTAACAGGAAGAACCGATACATCCAACAGGAGATGGGAAATAACCAGGCTGCATAAATCGGAAGGCTTGATAAAGGAGACCAATTCATGGAGTACGGACGCTATCACCAAAAAGGGACAATACTTATGGGGTGATAATGGCATCGCTGTTATAAATGATATTAAAGCAGATAGTGATTCCGTGGCCACCTACATCACAGGAATGAACGTGATGAACAAACCACAGTATTTTGTCAATAAAGTTTCGCTTAAAGAAAATGACAGCCTGTGGGCTGGTGATACGTTTTATGTAAAAGGCCAAACGCCGGTCAATACAGGTTATGCCGATACAAAAAGATTAAGTCGGGACAGTGTATCGGGAACCTATAACATGCCCGTAAATCTGCAGATCCCGTATAATCAAAATTATATTCAGTTTCAATTTGCACAGGCACACTTAAGCAGGCAGGATATTACCTGGTACACTTATGTGCTGGAGGGTATTGATAAAAACTGGAGTCCCGTTACAACGAACACATTTACTGAAAATTATTTAAACCTGCCATTCGGGAACTATACATTTAAAGTAAGCAGTAAGAGTATCAGTGGCCAATGGGGCGCTCCGGCTGTTTTTAATTTTACCATTACGCCGCCCTGGTACAAAACATGGTGGGCCTACACCTTATTTGTCCTCTGCGGTCTTGTCATATTGCGGGCTTATATTATTTACCGTTCAAGAAGATTGCAAAAAGAAAATAAGCTGTTGGAAGAAAAGGTAACCCTCCGGACAAAACAGTTACAGCAATCGCTGGAAGACCTGAAAGCCACCCAGGCGCAATTAATTCAATCAGAAAAAATGGCTTCCCTTGGCGAGCTTACGGCCGGCATTGCCCATGAAATACAAAACCCGTTAAATTTTATTAATAATTTTTCAGAAGTAAACACCGAATTGATCAATGAAATGAAAGAGGAAATTGACAAAGGAAATAGTAAAGAGGTGAAATCCATTGCCGAAGACATTGCAGCGAACGAGCAGAAGATAAACCATCATGGTAAAAGGGCTGATGGTATTGTAAAAGGGATGCTCCAGCACAGCCGAAGCGGCAACAGGCAAAAAGAAGCCGCCAATATCAATACGATTGCGGATGAATACCTGCGGTTAGCCTATCATGGATTAAGGGCCAAGGATAAATCATTCAATGCAATCATGAAAACTGATTTCGATGAAAGAATGGCAGACATCAACATTATTCCTCAGGATATAGGAAGGGTCATCCTTAATTTAATTACGAATGCCTTTTACGCTGTTACGGAAAAAAAGAAACAAATGGGAAATGGTTATGAGCCCACCGTATCGGTTAGTACAAAACAAATCGGCGATAAGGCCGAAGTGAGGGTGAGAGACAATGGTAACGGCGTACCCCAAAGGGTATTGGACAAAATATTTCAGCCTTTTTTTACTACCAAACCTACGGGCGAAGGAACAGGATTAGGATTATCTTTAAGTTATGATATCATCAAAGCACATCATGGCGAATTGAAAGTTCAAACAAAAGAAGGCGAATTCGCGGAATTCATTATTCAGTTACCAATATAAATCTCTTTAAAACACTCCGATGAACGATATGAAAATTTTAGTAGTTGATGACGAAAAAGATATGCAAACCTTGTTTGAGCAGCGTTTCAGAAAAGAAATCCGCGAACATGAAATGGATTTCGCTTTTGCCAATTCCGGCGAAGAAGCCCTCGGCTTCCTGAATCACCATGTACACGAAGCCGTACTCATCCTTTCAGATATTAACATGCCAGGCATGAGCGGCCTGGAATTACTGAAAGAGATCAAAGCAAAATTCGATCACCCCCCGCCCATTGTGATGATGATAACGGCTTACGGCGATCCGGAGAATTATAACCAGGCCATTAAGCTGGGTGCAGATGATTTTCTGACAAAGCCAATTGATTTCCCGACATTAAAAGAAAAACTTAAAAAACTATTGTAATGGCCAAAATATTAGTTGCTGATGATGAAGTGGACCTGGAAATGCTGATCAAGCAAAAGTTCCGTCAGAAAATACGGGAACATAAATACGAATTCGTATTTGCGATAAATGGGAATGACGCACTGGAAAAACTAAAATTGCATCCGGATATTGATATTGTGCTGAGTGATATCAACATGCCTGAAATGGATGGGCTCACTCTCTTAACCAAACTGAATGAAGTAAGTCCCCTGATT
This sequence comes from Chitinophagaceae bacterium, assembly GCA_025963615.1. Taxonomy (GTDB): domain Bacteria; phylum Bacteroidota; class Bacteroidia; order Chitinophagales; family Chitinophagaceae; genus JAFDYH01. The sequence goes on from JAOQAL010000564.1 coordinate 2,478, forward strand.
AAGGCTGTGATCGTATCAGCGTATGGCGATATGGATAATATCAGGACTGCCATGAACCGGGGCGCTTTTGATTTTCTTTTTAAGCCTGTAAATTTTGACGACCTGGACATTACGGTTGAAAAAACAATCCGGCATGTCACCGAACTCCGTGCAACGCTCAAGGCGATTAAAGAAAATAATATACTGAAAATGTACGTGGATGAAACCGTACTGAATTTTATGAACCGCCAGGAATTCGAAACATCCCTGATGGTTAGTGAAACCATTGAAGCCACCGTTGTTTTTATTGATATCTGCAGCTTTACCACTATCAGCGAAAATGAATCGCCCGATGTAGTGGTAAAATTGCTGAATAATTATTTTGACGTCATGGTGAAAGAAATCATTGCGCAGGGTGGTTATGTAGATAAATTCATCGGTGATGCCATCATGGCCGTGTTCCGGGGTGATTTTCATCTTGACCGGGCTATTGATGCAAGCCTGGCTGTAAGAAAAGAAATTAGACACATGCCCAGCCATACAGAGCATGTATCCTTTTTACCACAAGTATCGATCGGTGTCAACAGCGGGGAAATGATTTCAGGTAATATCGGATCCGGAAACCTGCGTCGTTTAGATTATACCGTTATCGGCGATGCGGTCAATATGGCGCAGCGGTTGCAGAGTGCCGCACAAAATGGCCAAATCATAATTTCAGAGACTTCTTTTGACAAAGTAAAAGAATCGTTCAACTGCAAGAAAGTTGGAGAAGTCACTTTGAAAAATAAAATCCGGCCCGTAATAATTTACGAGGTGCTGGATTAAAAAACTATTGTCTGACCGAAGCCCAATTTTATTAAGTCTCCCGGTAAGCGGGTTGATGTTTCGCTTACCGATGCCCCGGAGGTCTTTTGTAGGTGGATCCAAAATTAAAAACAAGTTTTACGTTCCATCGGAACGCTTTATGCTGGTCTTTCCGCTGGCACAAAGAGGCTGTCTCAAAAAGAATATTTCACGCAAAGGGCGCCAGGAAGCAAAGAACGCAAAGAGATTATTTTAAAATTACACTATTGAGACAGCCTCTCATTTACCAACAAAATGTTCCTTCGGGCCAAGAAAGCAACATCATCTGGTTATGAAAATTAACCAGCATCCAGCACCCAGCATCCAGTATCCAGCACCCAGTATCCATCATCCAACAAAGAATTATGCGGGCTGAAGTTCAGCTTGTTTTACTAACTGTATTTCACCATTAATCTTAATCTCTTCCCCTAACATAACCCCTCCTGTTTCCATGGGCGCATTAAAACTAATACCGAAATCCTTACGGTTGATTTTACCGCTTAGTGTAAAACCCGCCTTTATATTGCCCCAGGGATCTTTGGCAAGACCGGCGTGCTCCAGCGTAAGCTGTACAGGCTTTGTGATGCCTTTGATAGTCAAATCACCGTACAGATTAAATGTATCGGAACCGGCTTTTTCTATCCTGGTTGATTTGAAATCAACTTTCGGATGGGTTCCGGTTTCAAAAAAGTCGGCATTGCGCAGGTGAATATCCCGAGGCTCATTATTGGTATTGATAGAATCAACATCAATAGTTGCTTTTACTTTAGCACTGTCGAAATTATCATCCTCTGTTTCCACGTCAATATTGAATTTATTAAAATTCCCGGAAACATTAGTGATCATCAAATGCCTGATTTTGAAACCAAGTTCACTGTGTATGGGGTCTAAAGACCATTTTGTTTTTGCCATGTGTTTTTTATTTTTATTTGAATAATTATTTAATTGTTTAAATCCCAGAAGCGAACTAACAATCGCCATCTGTTGAACAGCTAGCTCCGTCAGCATCGCTGGAAGCAGTGGTATGACTTTCGTTTTCAAATTCCTGGTAAGACCTTTTTAACGTTTGCAGGAATACCTCACTGGGCTGCGCCCCGGAGACCGCGTATTTATTGTCAAATACAAAAAAAGGCACTCCTCTTACTCCCACCTGTTGCGCTTTATATATATCCTGCTGTACTTCTTTTGCGTATTCATCACTTTGCAGCACATTATTTACTTCTTCAGCAGGTATTCCCAGCTCTTTTCCTAACTCAACAAGCGTTGCGATATCATCAATATTCTTTCCTTCCTTGAAATAGGCAGAAAACAAACGCTCTTCCGCAACATCCTGTACATGATATCGGGCAGCTAAATGCGAAAACCGGTGTGCTTTTAAACTGTTGGCAGGAATAGCCCGATCGAAATCATAGTCCAATCCCACTTCTTTTGCAGTCACCTCTAACTGATGATGTACTTTCTTTGTATAATCTCGTGTCCAGCCTTTCCGTTCCGCCAGATAATCATACACATCCTTTGTAGTATCGGTTATTAAATCCGGGGCTAATTGAAAACTGCGCCAGCGGATTTCTATTTCACCCTTATGGGTAAATTGTTCCAATGCCTTTTCAAATTTCCGCTTACCGATATAGCAAAACGGGCACATCACATCTGACCATATTTCTACTTTCATAGTCATCTATAAATTTTATTTATCATTAATATATTTCCTAACATCGTTAACTTTTTGAGCAAAAAAAATTCTACCCTTTAATACCGGATATAAAACCCGTAATGAAATCCTGGATCACTAGCTGGTTCAACTCCTCTTTATGCTGGTTATTGTTCATCATATTTATCGATATTAATCCATGCAACAGGGACCAAAAAGTATGGAGTTTTAAAAATGGATTCGCATTGGGGTTCTTACTTACTGCAATCAACTCCTTTAAAGGTTGCATTATTAAGCCGGTAAAAACACCCAATTCACCAATCTGACTAGCCATTTCACAGGATGGCATTCCCAATCCAAACATTACCTGGTAATACGCACTATTATCGAAAGCAAATTCCCAATAGGAATAAGCCATGGCCTCAATCTGCTTTTCAGGGTGGGTTGAACGCTTTTTTGCTTTCACCAGGTCCTCATTCAACAATTGAAATCCCTGCTTTGTCAATTCCAGCAGGATGGCTTCCTTATTAGCAAAATGATCGTAAATCACAGGCACACTGTACTCAATGCCTTCCGCAATTTTTCGGATAGATAAAGCCTGCCACCCTTCTTCCAATACGACCTGCCATGCGGCCTTTAATATGGACGAACGTACTTCCTCTTTCTGTCTTATTTTTCTTTCGGCTATTCCCATTCCATCTGTGTATTTTTCCTAACACCGTTAGCAAAGATAATAGTTTTTTGCCTTTTCCCAAGCATTTTCCAAATAAAAGATGTTAAAGCGGTAAGCTGTGAGCCGCAAGCTGCAAGACGTGAGCTTCGAGCTGCGAGACTTGAGAAAGTTACAGAACTTGTGTCTCGAAGCTTATAGCTCGAAGCTCACAGCTTGTAGCTTATAGCTTGAAGCTTGCCCTACCGGAATAATAGTGGTGCAAATTCAATCAAATTCCTCCGCCACACCATCCAGCTATGGGCGCCCGTAGTTTCCACCTTATGATACCTTACTTGCTTTTTATCCAGCCATTTCATAAAATCATTATTATTTCCTGCAAGAAAATCTGACACGCCACAGGAGATCCAGAGTAACCGGATTTTAT
>JAOQAL010000565.1 GCA_025963615.1 Chitinophagaceae bacterium
TTAGCCAGTACAAGCAAAGAGTACCCGCTTAATACTTTTACGGTGAGGTCTTTGTTGAACATATAAAAAAAGCGCCTTACAGGATTCAAAATTTTCTGTTTGAGCGTTTTATTATCAACTTCAATACCGGGTGTGTAAAAAAAATCGATTATCTCGAGCCCACAATCTTCAAGTGTAGCAAGAGCGGTTTCTTTAGAAAAATAGTGCAAATGGCCCAATACTTTTCTGTCCCTTATCGGTGCGTTTCTCATAATTCCTAATACATTCATGTCAAGTGGAATATGAAATACTTTCAAGGAAGCCTGGCTGGCGCTTTTTTTTATAAACGACATATAGTCTGGAACATGTTCAAAAACGTCCATCATCAACAAAAGGTCATAATTATTATTTTCGTTTAAAAGGTCGGCATTATAAAACTGCAGACCCTTCTTTTCCCTCTGTTTGGCCAGCTTAAACGCATCTGGTGAAACATCGTAACCGAAAAAAGATACACCAGCCAAAGCAGGTTCGGCATGTAACTGGTTCAATATTTCTCCTGCCCCGCATCCGATTTCGCAGATTGTTTTTAAATGCAAATGATTTCGTGAGATCATTTGCATCACTTGCTTCGCCTTCCAGGCTGAATCTTCGATATGCCAAGTGGGATTATGATCTAAGTAAACAGAGTTTTCCGAAGTGTAAGATACTGACATCTTTATGTTTTTGCTTTTAAATACATTCTACGTACACTTGACTAGTAAATAAGTGTGTGCAATCAAAGAATAAACAAATATAACTCATTTGAAATACTTGGTGCTCCGGTATCGAAATTGGTAAATAACCACTCGTTTTGACTGACAGTCACGTATCAATGGACGCTCCAATACCATAGACATAAAAGCTACCCCGGATTGAGCAGATATAAATAATGCAGGACACCTAACAAAATAAAAAATTATAAGGATTGCGCTGTGATAAGCACATATAGTTACCGCGTGTAACTGCCGGAGAATGGTTGGTATAAAAAATATTGGGTTCTGATCCGGCCGTAAATAGCAAACGGGCGGAAGACCACAACCGGGACATCAAAATCCCTGTGATACGCCTCACATAACTGCTCACCAATGTGTTTTGTTTGCCTATATCGGTTGAAAGGATTGGGATGTCCTTCGTTGATGGGCAGGTATTAGGGTGTCCGGCCGGTCCTTAAGCAGTGTCAAAGGTCCATCGTGCTCAATGCTTTTTCTTCCAACGAGTAATCGATGGTTATGCCCCATTTGCTTCCGTCGCCAAAAAAAGCCTGAATAATTTCGGCCTTGTGGCTCACTGTTAAAGTAATGTGTGTAAAGTCATTCTTTTTAAGTTGATTGAATATGATTTTCAAAATTGACACATCACCAACTCCTTTACCACCTGTAAGTATAACGGATCTTTTGCTCATAAAATATTAAACTTCCTGCAAACTAGCTGTTGCTACAGGCTTCGATAAAAATTGAATGATCATTGGGGAAAAAAGAAATGCAAACATGGAGCTGTCCCACACAGTCATTCGTTGAAAAATAAAAGGAAACAGTACTATTATAGACAGAAAGACTGTTTTCTGTTCATTCGTAAGGTTTTTTCCTGAGATAGATATGATGCTGACACCTAGGGATACCAACAAAAAAAAAGTGTACCCCAAAAACGCTGCTATGCCGCCAGTAATAAATGCATATCCCAGCGTAAAATTTGAACCGAAATATAAGCTATTTCGCTCACTCTTTTCTGTGCTTTCTGCCAACGGCAGTCCAAAGGGATAAGAAACGATCGCTGTCGACAAATTGGTGATTGCACCTCTCAAATTGTCCTCGCGCGTTGCTTTCGAATCATCCCGGTCGTCATATTGTCCTTTTAAATTCTGCCCCACAAAAACAATTGCCAATGTTGCGAGTACAGCAACAACAGTAAAACTTTTAACCAATTGCTTTTTGCTGAAGTAGAAAAAAGGTAAGGTTACAATTAGCATTACCAACCCTATCATTCCGCCGAGAGACTTGGTAAAATACAATGCTACCAGGAAAAGAATCATCCCGAAATATCGCTTGTAAAAAAATGCGTACGCGATGGCGGGAAGAAGGTACATTGCAAGTGTTCCCGGTTCGCCGAAACACGCATAAAATCTTTCGTGCGGTGTGGCATCTTCCAGCATGTGAAAAAGTGCGAAGCGTCCAGTTAAAAAAACGCCGTTGGGTATAGTAAGTAACCTCAATGGATAGTTTGCAAACAATACAAGAAAGTACTCTGTTAACGCCAACAGCAGCGCAGTAACCATGAAAAAATAAAACTGCTTCCACAAACTTTTTGCATTAATCAGGCCGGCCTTTATCAGGAAAGGGACCATCAGAAAGGTGGCCCATGGCAGCACAAGCCCGAAATAACTGGCCAGGGCCGTATCCACAATCACATTATACCCGATATTCACCATCATGCCAAAGAATACCAGAAACCCTGGGATAAGATAAAATGCCCATACTCGTTTATCGAATTTATTACTAAGCAAACTGGTTATGCATAAAATGCTTAATAAAATAAGCAACCCAATATTCGCTATTCTTGATAAACCCGCAATCCCCCACATATCTTTGAACACGCTAAATTGAAAGATGATCGTCATCCAGAACAGAACTGGTACGAGATGTGTTTTTTGTGGCTGAAACGAGATGTTCATAATGATGATATTGCTATTGCCTCCGGTTAAG
>JAOQAL010000614.1 GCA_025963615.1 Chitinophagaceae bacterium
CTGAACCCCATAAAAAAGACCTGCTGCCTGGTTTGCGGAAATCGAAACTGAATTTGGGGAAACTACAAGTTTATACCCTTCTGAACCCAGCTCCTTATCTTTTGAAGCAAGAATCGTAAGATTAAAAGCAGCTGCATTATCATTATCCCGGACAATGGACTTAAAACCCGTGGCCCGGGCTATAGATGCTGACAAATATTCAACTGCTTTGACAGCGTCTTTATCATTGCCGGCCATATTGACCACCATATTATCTTTCAGGGTGTAGTCACCTGTTTTTTCAACCAGGGAAACTGGCTCAGGAATTACGGCTATTTTGCTGTCCTGGGAAAAAGCAATAAGGGAGCAGACGAGAGAAAAAGGGAAAAACAGTTTCTTCATAACGGATTGTTTAAGTGTAAAAGATAATAAACTATAGGATTCAAAAAAAAATACTTTTCAAAATACCAGGAAATCTGAAAAAACATAAAGCTGACGGCATAAAAAAGAACAGTTGGATGGGTACTAAAAAAATTCTTACATTCACGCACTGTTTTTACTCCATCCAAAACTATTACATCATGAAGAATGTCATTATACCGGTTGATTTTTCTGAAACTTCATTAAATGCTGTCCGTTATGGAGCCAGTATGCTGACAGGAAAACCTGGGACCCATGTGATACTCTACAATATGTTTGAAAAAGACTCGGACAGTTTGACTGCCGGGCCCTACCTCGAAAGCCTGAAGGCGGAACTGGTACAGGATGGCGTTGAAAATGTTGAATGTGTGAAAGAGTTAGGCGACAACCTGATTGACTGCCTTGGGCGGCTCGCTTATCAAAAGGCTGCTACGCTTATCCTGATGGGTATCTCTGAAAAAGAAGAATGGCGGCAGTTGCTTTTAGGCAGCAATTCCGTAAAAATGGCCGAACAGAATATCTGTCCGGTTATGATCATTCCACCTACCGCAAAATATACCGGCATCAAGAATATTGCGTTGACCTCAGACTTTAAGGATGTAGATGCCACCACTCCGGTCTTAGCGATAAAAACAGTGCTTGAAATTTTCAACTCCAATCTTCACATAGTAAATGTGGACAATCAACATTATGTTTCGCTTACGGAAGAATATCTTGCGGAAAGAGCCAAAATGCAAAAGATGTTCGCAGAATTCAAACCAGAATTTTATTTTATTGGCATGAATGACTTTTTCGATGCCATTGAGCAATTCGCAAAAGACAGAGATATTGATCTTATCGTTATCATTCCAAAGAACCACTCATTTGTAAACAGCGTATTCAGTTCCAGACATACAAAAAGACTCGCTTTCAACAGTCCCGTTCCATTATTGGCAGCACACGAATAGACGATCAATACCGACAGAAATATAAGCTCATGAACGGGAGTACTTTGTGGTACAGCTACCCGCGGTTTGCCGTTAACCACATGCTATCGCCGGGGTAAAGTCCAACCGGTAACATCCAATGTGTTCTGGTACTTTCTTCTACCCTATCAAATATTCAACTACAGCAACCATCGCGTTAAGGATCAGGAGTTTCGGCGTTGTCAAACCAGCCAAATGGTTTAAATCACAGTTCTTTCCTACCTTTACTAACAATTGTTCAGGTATGGTTTTTCTCAACTCTATTTTTTGCATTCATAAGTTTGCCGATATGCTGCCGGCTAACTACTATATTCCGGATTAAACTGCGGCTCCCGCAATCCGGAGTAATAACTTATTTCCCTTTTTAAAGCTCGTATATGACAAAAACAAACGGTAAAATATCTGTTACATCAGAAATTGGAACCCTTCGCCGGTTGCTGGTTCATAGCCCGGATAGCGGATTAGGGAAAGTAGTGCCTTCGAAAGCGCAGGACTGGCTTTTTGAAGATATCGTGCACCTGGAAACTATCCGTAAAAAAGAATATGATTATTATACAAAACTGTTGCTTTATTTTCTCGACCCGGAAAAGATAAAGGGAAAGTTATCGCAACTGGATAATGAGAACAGCAAACGGAATTTTTATAAGCCGGATCATGATGCCTTTTTTAAATCAGAAAATGTTATTGAATTGCAATGGCTGCTGGCCGAAATTTTAGAAGACCGGGAAATTAAATTGAAATTGGTCGCTTCGGTCTGCGCTATTGAAAACTGCTCTTACGATATGCAGGAACAGCTAGCGGCATTTTCATCAACCCAACTCGCAAAAGTTTTTATCAGCGGTTCGCTTACTGAAAAAAAAATGATCTTCCCCCCTATTCCAAATTTCATTTTTACCAGGGACATCGGCATCACTATCAATGACCACATTCTTTTGAATAAACCCGCGAAAAAGGCAAGGACAAGGGAAGCCTTACTAATGAAATATATTTTTTTTAATCACCCGCTTTTTGCTGGCTACCGGGATCATGTAATTGAATTGGCGGATACCTCACACCACTTTCTACTGCCCAAAGAAGGAGATGACAAGAGGGTAACGCTTGAAGGGGGCGATGTGATGGTTGTCTCAAAAGATCATTTGCTCGTTGGAGTAAGTGAAAGAACCACGATGGAAGCAGCTCACCGTGTAATCAATGTATTATTTGAGAAAAAAATTGTGAGAAAAATTACAGTGGTAAAAATTCCCAAAAAAAGAGATTACATGCATATTGATACGATCTTTACGCAGGTAAAAAGAAATGTATGGGTCATGCTGGGAAATTTTTCAAAAAAAGCGATTAAGATGGAAGGCGCTGATCCCGTGCAGCGAACGCTCGAAGGCCCCAAAAAAGAAGACAGGATCACAATTATACAGTTCAACAGGAAGGACATTGAAAATCCTGTATACTTTGACAGCCTGGAAGAACTGCTCCAGGACATCAGTAAAAATGATTTAAAAAGCGAAGAAAAAACCAAATTCATCTATTCCGGCAATAATGAATTTCCGTATGATGCAAGAGAACAGTGGACGGACTCCTGCAACCTGCTGGCATTGAAGGAAGGCGTCATATTAGGCTATGACCGTAATGATAAAACCGTGGAAGCATTTAAAGAAAATGGTTTCTCTGTTATCACCGCAGGCGATTTATTGAAAAAACTGGAAAGCAACGAAATAACGACAGCCGAAATTCATGACACATTAATATTGATGCCTTCGGCCGAATTATCAAGAGCCCGGGGTGGATTTCATTGCATGAGTATGCCGTTGCTGAGGGAAGAGATAGAATGACACTAGATGCTGGATGATGGATACTGGATGATCGCAGGACGAAAAGTCCGGGTCCTTTTGAGAATAAAAAAAATAAAGCAAATTTTGAAGACCGTTTAAGCTATGGAAAGATTTTTTCCATCTTATCATCTTTACTGACCTTTCCGGATATGCAAACCACATCACATATACTGATGATACGGCCCGTTAATTTCAACTTTAATGCTGAAACAGCGGTAAACAATGCCTTCCAGGTTGCAGGAAATGACAAAGACGCACAGGAAAAAGCCTTGCAGGAATTTGACCGGTTTGTTACGCTACTTGTTGCAAATGGTGTAGACGTGATTGTTATTAATGATACTCCCGAACCGTATACACCGGATTCTATCTTTCCTAATAACTGGGTTTCATTTCACCAGGATGGAAAGGTTATCTTTTACCCGATGTATGCCGAGAACCGGAGACTGGAAAGAAAGCAGCATATAATAGATGCGGTCGGTAGTACTTTCAACATTAAACAACAAATTGATCTTAGCCAGTACGAATCAGAAAATATTTTCCTGGAAGGAACGGGAAGCTTGGTGTTGGACCGCGATCATAAAATTGCCTATGCCTGTCTTTCGCCACGGACCCATGAAAAAGCCTTGGAGGATTTTTGCATACAAACCGGTTACCAGGCTGTCGTGTTTACGGCTACAGACAGTAAAGGGTTAAAAATATATCACACGAATGTCATGATGTGTGTAGCAGATCAATACGTAGTTATCTGCCTCGATTCAATCCAGGATAAAAATGAAAGAGAAAGAATTGAGTCCGTTATATGTGAAACCGGCAAAATCATTATTGATATTACTCCCGGACAAATGAATCATTTTGCGGGTAACATGCTGCAGGTAGAAAATAAAACCGGGGAAAAATTGCTGGTGATGTCATCTCAGGCATTTCATTCTCTAATCAACGAACAAATTAAAACGCTGGAGCAATACAATAAAATCATCCATTCCCCCCTAACCACCATCGAAACCAATGGGGGTGGTAGTGCAAGATGCATGATGGCCGAAATTCATTTAGCGAAAATCCAGAAAAGCTTTGAGCTATGAGCTCCAAGCTTCAAGACCTATAGTTCAGCAACTTAAGAAAAGCTTCGAGCTATGAGCTTTGAGCTTCAAGACCTATAGTTCAGTAACTTAAGAAAAGCTTCGAGCTTTGAGCTGC
>JAOQAL010000616.1 GCA_025963615.1 Chitinophagaceae bacterium
AACCAAAACTGGCGCCCAATTTTTTTATGTCTACCTTATTCACCCCACGTCCAATTTCTTCATCCGGAGTAAATAAAATTTTTATGGCCCAATGTCTTACCTCAGGATGCTGCGATAAATAATTTGCCAGGTCCATAATAATGGCGACACCTGCCTTATTATCAGCGCCCAGCAGTGTTTTTCCTGATGCTGTAATAATATCTTCGCCAATTTTTTGCAGCAAATAAGGATGCTCCCGGGCAGTAATTACCTGGGTTGTATCTTCTGGCAGCACGATGTCCTTGCCGTCATAACCCACATGAATGATGGGTTTAACACCGTTGCCTGTACAATCAGGCGCCGTATCTACATGCGAACAAAAGCAAATCACCGGAACTTCTTTGTCCGTATTGGAAGGGATTGTTGCATACACATAACCCAATTCGTCCAGGTGCGCATCCTGCAACCCAATCTGTTTTAACTCATCAACCAGTAACCTGCTGAGATTTTTTTGCTTTTCCGTTGATGGAACCGATGATAATTGCGGGTCACTTTGTGTGTCTATCTGAACATATTTTATAAATCGTCCGGCAACCGTAAACAAATATTTTTTATCTATACCCATTTTATGAAATCAAATCTATAAATAAAAATGGCTTGTGATCATTAACCACAAACCATAATCCGGTAGCTGTCCTGCCTGGCCGGCGCCAAAGGCTATGCCGCCGAAGGGCGGCAGGCAGGGCCGGGAAATAAACTATAAACCCTTTATGGCATAATAATCAGCGACTTGGGGCCAACTATTTCTACCAGTTCAATATCGAATATAAGGTCTTGTCCAGCCAAGGGATGGTTCGCATCCAGCAATACGGCATCCTCTTTCAATTCTACCACCACGACCTGGAATTGCTGACCTGTTTCATTACTCATCATCAGCGGCATGCCTTCTTCAATCTGCATGTCAGCGGGCAGCCGTTCTTTCGGAAATTCTACCAGCATTTCATCATTCCGCGGTCCATACGCGTCCTCCACCGGAATATTCACGGTTTTCTTATCGCCCACAACCATACCCGTTACACCATCGTCGAAACCTTTGATCACCATGCCCTTACCCACTTCAAACTCAAGCGGATCGCGGCCTTCAGAACTATCAAACGTTTCGCCATTCGTTAATTTACCATGATAGTGAACTTTTACTTTATCACCATTTTTAACCTGTTGCATAATTTTTAGTTTTTTAAGTCAGTTCCCCTATCCCAACCCAGCCGTTCATTTAGTCAGCAATGGTGGCTATTCTCTGCTGTTGCACGCTTGTACTTTTACAACCCGGCAGTTAGCAGGGTTTACGGAACAAGTTTGAGATTCAGCGGGAGAAATAAGAAAAAACGAGGCGGCAAGATACCTAATTTATTAAAAAAAACCACCCAAATATTTATTAAAATCCCGGGCATTTTTTGCAGAAATTTGCACACAGTTTTCTTATAACCACAGCAAAAACACTTTAATGAAATTACATTTAATTATTACCGGCCTTGCCTTGTGCTTCCTGAGCTGCGCCGCACAAAAAAAAGAGGCAACCGGGATAGCAGATGCAACATCCGGTACCCGCATCCTGGCCGGAGCAGAACGGATCGCTGTTTACCTGCCATTAATAAAAGGCAAACGAGTCGGTATTTTTGCTAACCAGACCTCCCTGGTAGGCAACACGCACCTGGTTGATACTTTACAAAAGCTGGGAGTGAATATTAAAGTAATTTTTGGACCCGAGCATGGCTTTCGCGGCAATGCCTCGGCTGGTGAGCATATCGGAAACGAGAAAGATGCAAAGACCGGTATCAATGTGGTTTCATTATACGGAAACAAACGCAAGCCATCGGCGGAAGATTTGAAAGAAATAGACGTACTCATTTTTGATATACAGGATGCCGGTGTCCGTTTTTATACTTATATATCATCACTGCAGGATTTTATGGAGGCTGCTTTGGAAAACAATAAACCCTTAATGATTCTTGACCGGCCCAATCCCAATGGATTTTATGTAGATGGCCCTGTGCTGGACCTGAAATTCAAATCATTTATTGGTATGCAACCCGTGCCGGTCGTGTATGGAATGACAATAGGGGAATATGCTTTTTTAATCGCCGGAGAAAAATGGTTATCAGAAAAAGCAAATGAAAAGTACAGGTATTATTTAAAGGCTGAAAACTCCGCCGATACGGCCTTTCATTTCCAGGTAATTAAATGTGAAGGTTACACACATAAGAGTAAATATCTCTTACCGGTACGCACATCGCCCAATTTACCGGAAATGCAGTCTGTTTATCTTTATCCTTCTACCTGTTTTTTTGAAGGCACCGTTTTAAGTGAAGGAAGAGGAACTCCCAAACCTTTCCAGGTCTTCGGTGATCCTTCGCTGCCAAAGAATCTTTACTCTTTTACACCACAGCCCAATGAAGGCGCTAAAAGTTCCAAGCATTATGGAGAAAAATGCTACGGCTGGAATTTGTCCGGAACCATAGAGGAAGTGTTAGCAAAAGTTGATAACCAGATCCAGTTAAAATGGTTACTGGAAGCTTACCGTTTATTTCCCGTGAAAGACAGTTTTTTTCTAAAAAATAATTTCATCAATAGACTGGCCGGGAATGACGAACTCAAGCAACAGGTAAAGGATGGAAAAACGGAAATAGAAATAAAAGAAAGCTGGGAACCGAAGCTCAAACAATTTAAGGCAATCAGAAAGAAATATTTATTGTACGAGGATTTTGAGTAACCCTTAACCAATGATTAAATACGAGCTAAAAATAAAAGAACAGGAAACCACGACATTTAATATGGCCCTTGCCGCTTTGCGCATTGTGTTCATGGGTACTCCCGAATTCGCGGTAGCTTCCCTGGATGCATTGGTAAAAGCAGGTTGTACCATCGTGGGCGTCATCACCGCACCGGATAAACCAGCAGGCCGCGGCATGAAGCTGACCGAAAGCGCTGTAAAAAAATATGCAGTTGAACATGGATTAAATGTTCTTCAACCCGAAAAACTGAAGAATGCAACATTTTTAGAAGAATTAAAATCATTGCATGCCGATTTGCAAATTGTAGTGGCTTTTCGTATGCTGCCGGAATCAGTGTGGAAGATGCCATCGAAAGGAACTATTAATTTACATGGTTCTTTGCTGCCTCAATACCGCGGTGCCGCGCCGATCAACTGGGCTGTCATAAATGGAGAAAAAGAGACGGGCGTTACTACATTTAAGTTGAAACAGGAAATTGATACCGGTGATATCCTTTTACAGGAAAGTTTTCCCATTGGCGACAATGAAACCGCGGGTGAGGTACACGATAGAATGAAGGAGATCGGGGCGAAGCTTTTGGTGAAAACTGTGATCGGCCTTGCGGGCAACACGTTAAAAGAAACATCCCAAAATTCGCAGCCTGCAACTCCCCACACCATACTGAAACATGCCCCAAAAATTTTTACTGAAACCTGCAAAATAGATTGGACTAAGACCGTTGCAGAAGTTCATAATTTAATCAGGGGCCTCTCCCCTTTTCCCGGCGCATTCACTCACCTGAAAGACAAGATGCTTAAAATTTACCGAAGTGATAAAAACAGTGATGGTCAGACGGGCATTGACAGACCCGCAATGCAAACCGATGGAAAAACATTTTTAAAATTCGCCTGCGCCGATGGATATATTTTTGTCAAAGAACTGCAACTGGAAGGAAAGAAAAAAATGAGCATCGAAGATTTTTTGCGTGGCCATTCCTTTGAATAATTTAACTTTCAAGTATGAAATACCTGTTACTGCCAATTTTTATATTGGCTATTATTTTTTCATCCGCCCAGGATACCCGGAAATGGACCCAACTTTTTAATGGTAAAAACCTGGATGGCTGGACCGTTAAAATAAGCAAACATGATCTGAACGATAATTTCGGAAACACTTTTCGCGTGAAAGATGGGAAGATGCTGGTGTCTTATGATCAGTATAAAACATTCGATGACCAGTTTGGTCATATCTTTTATAAAACGCCTTATTCTTATTATTTGTTGGCTGTAGAATACCGTTTTGTTGGCAAACAGGTTGCAGGCGGTGCCGAATGGGCTTATAAAAACAGCGGCATCATGCTTCATTGCCAGGCGCCTTCTACTATGCTGAAAGACCAGGATTTCCCTATTTCGATAGAAGATCAATTGCTGGGTGGTGACTCAACCGGAGAAAGATCTACCTGTAACCTTTGTACGCCCGGTACAAACGTTGAAATGGATGGCAAGTTATTTACACCCCATTGCATTAATTCCAGGTCTAAAACTTTTCGCAATGAGGAATGGGTAAGAGCAGAAGTATTGGTATTGGGTGACTCTGTTATAAAACAAATTGCAGACGGAGACACCGTCCTGATTTATCAAAAACCTCAAATAGGTGGTGGTAATGTCAGTAATTATGATAAAGCAGTAAAGAAAGATGGTCAACTACTGAAAAGCGGCTATATTTCATTGCAAAGCGAAAGCCACCCGGTTGAATTCAGGAAAGTTGAAATTATAGACCTGGAAAAGGAATTTACCCAAAAGAAACAAAAGTAAAATCTGAAGCAGGATATCGTTCATTAATAATTCACCTTCACGATAAACTTATCCGTTTCGGGTATTTCCAATGCCGAAGCAGCGGCATTACTGATTCGTAGATTAAGCCCCTGGTTCTGCCGTATGCCGCTCATTTGCCCCAACACTTTGGCATAAACTTCTTTATTATTATTGGGATTGATAACTTTTATAATAGTTCCGGGCTCAATGCCATCAATCAAAGCATAGAATTTAGCATCATTCCAGCCACTGGTTGTTTTGAATATTCCCGAAGTAACTGTTTCTTCTTTTGACAAAGGATATATTTTAACCTGCTCCACAAAACTGGCTTTGAAATACCCATCCCCGGAACCGCTGTTTTGAACCACCTGTTTCAAAGGCTCTTGTTCTTTGGGTTCTTCTTTTACAATTGACTTTGGATCTTCCTTTACCGGATCTATCTTCACGGGCGCTGAAACAACAGGTTCGTTTTCCTTTACCGGTTGCTCAATAACTGGTTGTTTTTTTTCTCCGTTGGCGGGTTTTGTTTTAGCCGTTTCATTATTTAAAGCTATAGGCGCTTCACTCACCAGGTAACCAATAACTAACTTTGTGCCTGCGGAAATATTATCAGTTGAAAGATTATTTAAACGGCGAAGATCTTCGGAAGATGTTTTACTGATAGAAGTAATGGCGCCAACTGTTTGCTTCGCGGTTGATTGATAATAAACAGGAATACCATTTGTCTTTTTGTGAACAAAGTTGGTATCGGAAAGCGGAATATTCACCAATTGGCCCAGGCTTAATCCTTTTGTCATATCCAGGCCATTAAAGGCAGCCAGCCGCTTGGGGTGAACATTAAATTCCCGGCCAATAGAATAGAAATTTTCTTTTGCCGCTACCTTATGTTCTACAAACAAACCTTTGGCACCCACGTTGACATTGAATTCTTTCGGTTGAGAAAAAGACCAAAGTACAAAAGCAAGGAACGCAAAAGTCAAAAGGAACGGCTTTTTCATTTATCAAAATTTGGGCTACAAAGATGCGGAAATAAACAGAATTAAAGGTCTTTTAAAATTCTTAATTCCTTTGGATAATAATTGTTGGTACGGTTAGTCAAAACCTTCACCCAGCCCAGATTGTAGCCTTGGTAAGTAACCAACGCCCAACCCGTTTCTTTGGATGAGGATGTAAATTCTTTCCGTTTAAGATATTGAATAGCGGCCTCGTAATCCAGTTCCGTCCGCGGTATCGTTTCATTCACCAAACCACTCATAGCCAACGAATGTGCCGGAGCCAACGCATCATGGAAAATTTCGCCAACAATAATGCCAGAATACTGCACGCGAAGTGTTGTGAGTAAGATAGTAACATCTTCAGCCAACAGTTGCGGAATAGCATATACCAGGTTATTTTTTTGGATAAACAGGTGCCGGTCGCCCGGGATCCATTTTTGAATAAGGGTTGTTTCTTTTTTATTGGCCAGTTCCGGTTTATATTTTGAGTGAGAAGAAAATTTCCCTTCTCCTTCTGTTTTACGGAAGCAACTTAAAAAAAACCCTTCTCCTTTTACATTATAAGGCCAGAACCTGTAACCAGAAGCTTTATGTTTATCAGAAACCGTCTCAATGATTCCCCAATCCTTATCCATTGAAAGGGGGCAGTTAGCAACAGGCAGTTGGTCATGTATCCAATCCAGCATTTCTTCATCTTCCTTTTTTGAATAGGAACAGGTAGAATAAATTAAAACGCCCCCTTCCTTTAATGAAGGCCAGGAATCAGCCAGTATCCTTTGCTGCCGCTGGCTGCACAAGGCCACATTATTAATACTCCATTCATCAATCGCCTCTTCGTCCCGACGGAATAAACCACTGCCGCTGCAGGGCGCATCTATTACGATTACATCAAAATAACCTGGCAACCTTGAAAAATCTTTGGGATCATTATTTGTTATCACTACATTATCGCAACCCCACTTGATACTATTATCCTTTAAAATATTAGCCCTTGATTTTATCACTTCATTACTCACCAGCAGACTATCCCTTGTCAATAATGATTGAATATGGGTTGTCTTCCCACCGGGAGCGGCACAAAGGTCCAGTACCCTTAAGGGCTGCGATAAATCTACGGTTTGTTTTAATGCCTGCTCCAGGAACATGCTGCTGGCTTCCTGCACATAATAGCAACCTGCGTGAAAGAAGGGGTCAAATGTAAAGGAAGGACGTTTAG
The DNA here is from genome assembly GCA_025963615.1 of Chitinophagaceae bacterium. Taxonomy (GTDB): domain Bacteria; phylum Bacteroidota; class Bacteroidia; order Chitinophagales; family Chitinophagaceae; genus JAFDYH01. The sequence goes on from JAOQAL010000616.1 coordinate 6,776, forward strand.
AAAGATAATACCCGTAGGAGGTCCACGGGACCCGCGCGTCTATTGGGACCCGGTAGTTACCAGGTGATGACCCGCTGCCTACCGGCAAATGAATTTCTCTAACCGGTAATTCATCAGGGCCTATTGGCAGTTTGGAAGGATTAAAACGAACTGAAGTCACTTGCTCACCAGATGCATGTACCCTTTCAAAAGTTTCCTTATCGAAACCTTCTATACCGGCAAGAGAATTCAATAACGCTTCAGGTAATTGCATAGGTTAAAACTATAAACTATAATCCAATCTGCGCCGTAAGACCTAATCTGAACAATACATGAAGCGCTTAAGTTTGCATCCTGCAACTCGCAGCTTGCAGCTTGCACTATCCAGAAAGTCTCGAAGCTCATAGCCCGTAGCTCGCAGCTTGCCGCATAAAGCTGCACTATCCAGAAAGTCTCGAAGCTCATAGCTCGTAGCTCGCAGCTTGCGCTTGCCTTACCTCAACAACTTATTAGCCGCCTGAACCTGTTGTGTATAGCCTTGTAAGGTTTTCGCTACGATCTCAATGTTATCCTGTGCTTCTTTCCAGTTCCGTTCTTCAATGCCTTCCCGGATACCGGGCAATGTCTTTACTCCATAACCGGTGTAATAACCCGGCGCATAAATCTGGTGACGGTACCAGTTTCTTCTTGGTAATCCATTCGGCTGCGTTAGATTTCTTTCAGCCTTATATAAAATCATGTTTAACTGGTTGCGCTTTTCAGCAGGAAGCCCTGTGGCTTTGCTATACAATTTCCGGAATTCTTCACTCGCTGCCTTCAATAGCATCAGCTCATTTTCCAGGCTACTAAAGTTGAGATAGGGGACTTCTTC
>JAOQAL010000618.1 GCA_025963615.1 Chitinophagaceae bacterium
AGGGAAATTCTATGTGTGGGATTATGACGAAGTCAACCGGTTGCTAGGTCCTGACGCCGCCATTTTTTGCCAGTATTATAACATTTCAAAAGAAGGAAATTGGGAAGGCAAAAATATACTGAACGTAAAAGAAACGCTGGATGAATTTGCAGAAAAAAATTCAATCACTGCAGACCAGCTGAAATGGTTGTTGAAAAAAAATGCAGCCGTTTTACTGGCTGAGAGAAATAAAAGAGTATGGCCCGGCCTGGATGATAAAGTCATACTGGGTTGGAATGCCCTTATGAATGCCGCATGCAGCCAGGCTTTTGCGGCCACAGGGCAGGAACGATTTAAAAGGCTGGCAGAAAAAAATATGCAATTTCTGTTGGATAATTTTTCAATAGATGAATCCGGAGCCTTGCATCATACCTGGAAAAAAGGAATAGCAAAACATCCTGCTTTCCTGGATGACTATGCATTTTTGATCAATGCATTGATACATCTTTATGAAATTACAACCGATACAAAATGGTTACAGAAAGCAAGGACACTAACCGACTTTGTAATGAACAACTTTCGGGAAGAGGAAACCGGCTTTTTTTATTTTACCCAAAAAAACCAGCAGGATGTTATTCTCCGCAAAAAAGAAGTACACGATGGTGCCGTGCCTTCCGGCAATTCGGTGATGGCTCATAACCTTTCCCGGCTGGCCATTTTCTTTGACGAAAAGAACTGGAAGGCACATGCGCAAAATATGCTCGTCTCATTAGGCAACGTACTTATTACCTACCCTTCCTCCTTTGGAATGTGGACATGTTTTTTACAGGAAACAATCTATTCTACCAGCGAAATCGTTATTTTAGGGGAAGATTTCAAAAAGCAACTTTGGCAGGTGTTGTCGGCATATATTCCGCATAAAGTGGTGATGGCGTCAAAGGAATCGGATTTTTACTATCCCTTGCTAACCGGAAAAGGCTTACCGGGTTCCACTTTAATCTATTTGTGCAAAGATTTTTCTTGCAGGCAACCGGTTGATAATGTTCAGGCGTTATTAGGTCAGATCGGGCCTTGATTTAGGAACAAATAATTTCCTGTTTAGACAATAAAAAGCGAATAATAGCCGTTTGAATTCTACCTCGTAAATCACCGATTTGATTTCTTAAAACTAAATATTAAACTTGTGTTTCCTAAAAACTCTAAATATTACAATGGCCCAATACCCTTTAAGTTTATGAAAAACAAAAACCTTTATCCAACCCTGTTCATACTTGCTTCAGTAGCGATGCTGTCGAGTTGTGGAATATTGGGAAAAAAGAACAAAGGCGGCGGGAGTCTTGCGAACGACGGCCAGCTTCACGGCATTGCAGTGGGCGGTAGGTATGTACTGCCGAAGCCTCCCGGGATGGTTTACATTCCGCAAGGAACTTTCCACATGGGCCCCAGCGATGAGGATCCTGCTTATGCCTTCAGTGCCCGCAACCGTTCGGTCTCTATCAGTGGATTCTGGATGGACGCAACGGAGATCACAAACAATGAGTATCGCCAGTTTGTTTATTGGGTACGGGATTCCGTAGCTGCTAAAAAGCTGGGCTATATAAAAGCCGGATCGGATGGTGTCGAATACGTAGACTGGAAAAAAATGTCAACCCTCAAATGGAGCGATCCAAAAGTGGTTGAACAATTAGGTCAAACGGACCTGATCCTTTCCCCTGAAGACAGAATATTTGGTAAAAAAGAAATCGACCCCTCTAAATTAATCTACCAGTCGGAAACATTTAACTTAAAAGAAGCAGCTAAAAGAGAGAATGCAGGCAAACCCCGTTCTCAATTCATAGTCAAAACGCCAACTGCGATTTACCCGGATACCTTGTGCTGGATCCGTGATTTCTCTTACTCGTACAATGAGCCGATGACACAACGCTATTTTTCACATCCGGCTTTTGGCAATTATCCCGTAGTAGGGATTAACTGGAAACAGGCCAATGCTTTTTGTGAATGGAGAACTCATTACCTGAACGCATTCCTCGATTCCAAGAAAAGGGCGCAGGAATCTTCCTTCCGCCTTCCAACAGAAGCACAATGGGAATATGCAGCCCGTGGCGGACGTTCACAATCGATGTTCCCCTGGGGTAACTATTACCTGAGAAACAGGAAAGGATGTTTATTAGCTAATTTCAAACCAGGCCGGGGTAATTACCCTGAAGATGGTGGTTTTTATACCGTAAGGGCTGATGCCTACTGGCCTAATGATTTTGGTCTTTATTGCATGGCGGGAAATGTCGCCGAATGGACATCTTCCATTTACTACGAAGGTTCTTACAACTTTCAGCACGATATGAACCCGGATGTACGTTGGAATGCTAAAGATTCTGATCCTCCGTTAATGAAGAGAAAGGTAATCCGCGGGGGTAGCTGGAAAGATGTTGGCTATTACCTGGAAACAAGCACCCGGACTTACGAATACCAGGATTCTACAAAATCCTATATCGGATTCCGGACCGTAATTGATCTGCCTGCCGCCCCATCCA
>JAOQAL010000623.1 GCA_025963615.1 Chitinophagaceae bacterium
CATAAAGGGAGCTATGGTAATGATCAATTAAAAATAAACGAGATGCCTTTAGCCGCAAGATTGACCGACATGCATGCATGTCCTATGCAAACAAACGCTGTTGTACCCATACCTCATGTGGGCGGACCCATCATTGGTCCGGGTGCACCTACTGTATTGATCGGCAGATTGCCGGCTGCCGTACTCGGTGATCAGCTGGCCTGTGTGGGTTCGCCCGATACAATAGTAAAGGGTTCTTCCACCGTATTAATTTCCGGAAAACCTGCGGCACGCGTTGGGGATATGACAGCGCATGGCGGAAGCATTATCAACGGGTTGCCAACAGTTATAATCGGGGGATGAGTCTTTGTCACATCTCCTTCCTCTTTTTTCTAGGTTGAAAACTACAGCCTTGGAAGTATTTGTTTTTCCCGGCTCATGTTTAAAAATACTAAAACCAGCCTTTGCCTCTGCATATTTATACATAGGAAAATACCTGGTCAGGCTGGCTGCCCCTTGGCGCGGAGGACCTCCAATGTCTTTGAGATCGATTTACCGTTGCTTTCAAAAATCGCCTGGATCTCATCAATGGAAATATCATATTTCCTGGACAGCGAACTGATCTGAGATGAACTGTTGAAGTTCTTTTGGGTATCGCTACCGATCTTTTCTTTTGGGGCGGTCATAATTATGTCTTTACCCGCTAAATTAAAATTATTGTGCCAATAAAGTAAACAGGCCTAACAAAAAAGGTTTTGGTGCTCCAAACCTTTTTTCAATCAGGCAATCTCGATACGCCTCGGGCCCTTCTGTTGGGCATGTTCCTGTTTGGGAACGGTGAGCCTCAGCAGGCCGTTATCATACCCGCAACTATGGCTTCTGTGTTCACCAGATCCTTGGCAGGACAAAGGTCCTGGTGAAGGACTGGTAGCTGAATTCCCTCCGGCTGAAGTGATAGGGGGTTTGGTCCCCTATAGCAAATAGGCGGTCAAATGTATCTAAAAACAAGGTGGTATGAAATCCATACCACCTGTATCAACCGGGGAAATTATTTGACATTCTTGCTGATAATGCCGCCGATCTCGAACATGGATACCTGGGCTTTTCCGAACAAGGGTTTCAGTAAAGCATCAGCATTGATCATTCTTTTGTTCTTGGGATCCTGCAGGTTATTTTTCTTGAAATAATCCCATAGTTTCTTAACGATCTGTCCGCGCGACAAGGGCTTGTTACCCACGACAGCAGCCAATTTATCGTTGACAGCCATAGGTGCCATCAGGGCAGCATTCGGTTTTCTTTTAGCGGCCTTTTTAGGTGCGGCCTTCTTTGCGGCTTTCTTAGGTGCGGCTTTTTTAGCCACGGTTTTTTTCGGAGCAGCCTTTTTGGGAGCAGCTTTCTTTACCGCTTTTTTGGGTACGGTTTTTTTCACTGCTTTTTTGGGAGCAGTTTTTTTCTTAGCGTTTGCCATGTTGGGTAGAATTTAGATGAGTCAAGTAAGATACCAGTCTAAAGTTAGGTAAATCCGGAAGTTAGATATTATTGATTAATGCACAATCCAGGCATCGCTTTGAGCGGAGATAATCACCTCAGTTTTTTGCCGGCAGATCTGTTAAAATGATGACTTAGCCCTGTAACAGGTATGATAGGCAGTAAATAAGCAAAATGATACCAAATTGGATAGTCTGCCCAAACCCTAAAAAAATGGGTATAAGCTGCAAAGCAGAATACTATCACACCAAGGACACAGGCACTTTTCCCGCCATCCTCCGAAATTTTTGTCGCAAAGATGCCTGCAAGAATAGACGCGAATATCCCGATGGATAACCTGGACAGGAGCATTTCAAATGAATACGATTTGTCCCTGGCTGCTATGGCATAAGCAGGCCAACACTTGAGTAGCAGGTACAAACAAAATGAGCCAATTATCGCATATACAATGAGCCCGGAAAGTATTCCATACAATGTTTTTTTGCATGCGCTTAAGTTGATAGGCATCATACGAATTTATTGCACTTTTACAAGACCGGGTTTTTTTAAGTCGGCCAAAGTGATACCCGGGAAACGAAGGTTGCTATGTGTTGATAATCAACGGAATTAAATTTATCACCTGTTTGCAACTTCTGGAAAAGCTTGTACTTTTAAATATTGTGCATGAACACTTTAATAATTTATAACTTCCGATACCGGGGTTAAAAAGCCTTACCGTTAAAGAATAACAAACCAATCAACTGACATGAAATATTTTTTTCTTTTGAGTTGTTCCCTAGTCTTCACACTTCAGATTTCAGCACAAGGTTATATGGCGATAGACTCTGCAAGAAAACTTGCCTGGTCGGGTAAAACATCTGAAGAAAGATTCAGGGGTATGCGTTCACTGGATCGCTTTTACTATACAACGGGGAAGTTTGACAGTTCGGCATTTTTGCAAAAGGAAATGTTTGCTATTGCTAAAGAATCAAAAAGGGATTCGATGATGGCTCTGGTTTACCGGGCCATCGGCAACAGGTATGTGACAAAAACCGACTATAATTTCAGTATTGTAAACTACGCCAGGGGACTTGATTATACAACCAGGGATGAGCAACGAAGGGCAGGCTTATATCTTAACATTGCTTATGTGTATATCGTAACGGGGAATATCCAGGTGGCGTTTGATTATATTCAAATAGGAAAAGCGATCGGTCAAACCGGACAGAATCTTTACTTTGAAAATCTTTTGTATGGACTTATTTACAATGACCTCCAGAAACCGGATTCGGCTTTGTTTTATTTCAGGCAGGCGGAGAATTTGCCGACAAAGATTACTGATCCATTGCTTATCTCGGTTGGACTGTTACAAACGGGCAGGGCATATGAATTACAGGGAGATGCGGACCTGGCAGAAACTTACTATAAAAAAACAAGGGCATATTGTAAAGAAAAGTATCTTCCTTTATCCATCATCCGCACGGGCAATGTTTATTGCAATTTTTTAATGAAGAACAGGAAATTTGATGAAGCCAAACAGATGGCACTTGAAGATCTTGATGTGGCCACAAAGGCCGGTATC
>JAOQAL010000628.1 GCA_025963615.1 Chitinophagaceae bacterium
TGATTTATAGATATCACTTTCTGGATCAGCCGAGCTAATTACGTAAGTATAGCGGATGCGTATTGACGAATCCTCGTCATGCCGCTCAAAGCGGATGGTTTTTTCATCCAGTTCCTCGCCGGAATAGGACCCTGTTCCTCCGGGTCCCTGTTCCAGCCTGTTAATGACTTCAATATCACTTTTTAATATTGAATCCGGTATCTCAAAATACATGGTATCGCGGAATTGATGCACAGCGAACAATCCCGTTTTGGTTGTGTAACTTTTAGAAATCAGTTGATCAAATGATTTGATACCGCTGCGTGGCACAGGTTTTCTTATGATGGTATCGGTCTTTGTGCTATCAATTTGAACCGACTGCGCTATGCCAGTTGCCGCGATCAGCACAGAAAAAATGAAAAGAATAATTTTACTGCTTGACATGTGTAATTTTTTGTTCCTGCTTCCCGAGAAATTTTTCACTATTCACTAAAATCCGGTGAGTCCGGACTGAAACAATCATTTTTGTAAGCAGGAGAAAACGGATTTTTATTATTTAGGTCCTGTACCGCAAGAAAAGCCGAGCTTTTGAGTTCATTCATAAACCCTGCTGCTCTTGAAAAAGAAAGTTCATCCCATAAGAAAACTATGTTGACAGATGAAGATTGAGCAGCTTCCAAGCTTTGCTTGCCGTGATTGGCAACCAAAAAATTCGCTTTTCCTGATTCAATATCCGGATCTTGACGAAAGTCAATCAGAACTCCTTTTATTCCCTGCTCGGCAATGATCTTTAATAATGATCCGGCAAACGGTTCATAAGACTTTATGATGCCGAATGCGAGGGAATCGAATTCCGGGTTTCGCAGGTATATCGCCGTAAAATCCTTTCCGTTGATGGTGGTGTCTGAAGCATAAAATGGCAGGCCTGCCGAAATATTGTTGTCCGTGTTGAGTCCCGCATCTCCCCTATCCCAAAGCTTTTCTTCGATTCTACGTCCTCCGGACTGGTCCGGCAATATTTTTCTCATCGGCCTTCCGGCCTTGCAACTGCTCATGATGACGTATAAGGGTAAGAGCACAGCAAATAACGGTACCAGGCACCGGAATTTTTTCATATTGTATGGATTTTAAAATAAAAAAATGCAGTTTTTGTGGTTTTCATTAACACTAATAGTTGTCAGTTCTCAATGCTGCCAACGATCCTATTGTGTAATATAACGCATGCATCAGCAATTTGCTTATAATTGGGGAAAACTTATATCTCATATGGGGCCGCGATTCCTGTCGATTATCCTATATTAAAGTTAGCTGTACAAAAAAAATATCCCGTCTTTCATTTCACTGGGGGTGTATATAGATCCCCTACGATAGTGTGTGGGTTTATTAGCTAATGGTTTTCACCCATACTGGATTTTAATTTTAATTTTCCCGTAACTTTTTAATTTACCGGAGTTTACACAGCATACTTCATATAATAATCTAAATCTGAACCAAAAGCAGACGCTTCAAAGAATGTAAAAATTCCATAAAAAGATAACCAGGGCCTGCCGTTAGAATATAGATTCTGGCTGCAGATCACCAGGCATTTTATAGATCGGAAAAAAGAGTTGCTGCGAATGTTAGTCGGATAAAAAGTTTGAGAATGGAGTGGCTGCTTGGAACATTTTAACAAAACATCAGGAAAATAAGGGAGCTGATGTAGAAACAAACTCCCGTTTCGTTCACATGAGAAAAAATAGAAGTCATCACAGTCGACTTTGAATAGTGCCAACATTCCTGCTTCCTTCTGTTACTAATTAATAAGGCGTGCAGAAACGGCTGGTCTTCTGCTTCCTGCCGTTCTGCAGCATTTCACCATCAAAGCCTTAGTGTATGTATGAATATATATAAGACTGCGGAAATGAAGTTTGGAACTAAAAAAAATTGATTTTTTTTGAAAACGATAAAAAAGAAAAATCACCAATCAAATGGATGGATAAGAGCTGAAAAAAATACTGTGGTCTCTGACCAAACCGGGACAGGCAGATCAGACGGTGAGATAAACGTGTGTAAATCAGAAAGTGTAGCCTGCGCTAAAAGTCAGTGGAATCTGCAATCCCGGGTTCGCGGTAAAGATGTTGCCATTTGAATAATGCTGAATCTTGATTTCAGCATTTATATTTCTTTTTTTACCAGTATAAATTCCAATGCCCATAAAATCCTGGAATGTAAAATGTTTGCCGGTATTTTTATCATCAATAATCACTTTTGAAATATAGGTTGGTCCTGCCGCCGCATAGTTGAAGTAAAAATCAAAAGGCCTGGTGTGAAGCAGGGTAAAGCGGAACAAAGGAAATATTGACCAGGTTATAAATTGATCGTTTTTGTTTTCACTTTTCCAGATAGAAAAACTGCTTCCCCAATCCAGCGAGAAAATTTTACGGCCATGAAAAATATTCCGCTGATATTGTACAGATATCCCATGACGGATTCTTACATCGCCGCTCCAGAATACAGGAACGGCGCCTTCCGCGAAAAACCTGTTTACCCCATAACCAGATGTATTGGTTGTGTAACCTACCTGTATCAGATTGTGTGGAAATATGTACCTGCTTTTAAGATTCCGCTGTACCACTTCTTCGGGTAGTGGGTGCATCGTATAAGTAATTCCTCCGGAAATAAAAAGTGTATGCGGTTGTTTCGCTTTATTATTTCCGGGAGAGTAAAGCAGGCCGGCCCGAAGCTTCCATTTATCGTTTATAATATACTCCAGGCCGCCGCCCGCTAACACGGTTAAGTAAGTGGCTCCCTTCAAGATAATGGAATCGCCTTTTTGAGTACTAAGACGCGTAAGCAAAGCCGGACCTGCTTCGCCGTAAAGAGATAAGTTTCCACCAGTATGCCAATTTGATTTAGCCGTCAGTCCCAGTATATTCAGAAAAACCGAATGAAAAGAATTATCGCCGTTTACATTCTTATACTGCACCCAGTTAACCGGTCGCATATAAATCAACTGGCCGCTAATGTTTTTGCTGAACCGGTGACAAAGAACAGCCAGGCTGACACCGACATGGGGAATATGAATGACTCCGGCATTAAAACCGGGCTCGAGTTGTTTTTGCGTAAACGGGTAATTAATAGAACCTATGTTCAGGGTGAAATAGGTGCGGGATAAGAACGCCGGAAATTGTGTCCTTTTATCCTGCGCATTTCCATTGTACACGATCCAGGAAAAAATCAAAAGAAGAAAAATAAATCGACCGGCGTTCTGAAACATCTTATTCACGTTCAATCAAAATTAGAAGTTTCCTGGCTAATATTACAAACCCAATGATTTAAAAAACTGCTCCTTATAATTACTGCCCACAGGTATCTCATTCTGGCCGATAAATACACTGTTCCCTTCAAGATGTGTTATTTTGGTTTGGTTGACTATAAATGAACGGTGTACCCGGTTAAATACAGAAACAGGCAACAGTTTTTCCAGGTTGGTCAAAGACATATTCGGGATAACGATCGTATTGACTGTAACGAGTTTAGTATAATTTCCTTTTGCTTCGGCGTATAAAAGTTCACTAAATTTTATTTTATAAATTTTACCTTCTGTCCTTACGAAAAAAGAATCATCTCCCGGGGAATTATTAGCTCGATCCTGACCAGTCGCCGTTGTGCTAATCCGGGCGATGGCTTTATCTACGGCAATAATAAACCGGTCCATGAGAAAAGGTTTGACGAGATAATCGCAAGCGGCCAAATCAAAAGCATTCACCGCATACTCCTTAAACGCCGTTGTGAATATAACCTGGGGCGGGTTTTTAAGCATGCTGAAAAAACTTATTCCATCCATTACAGGCAGATGAATATCCAGGAAAAGAATATCAACAGGCAATTCCGCCAAAAGCCTTTTTGCTTCCAGGGCATTCCCGCAAACTCCTATTATATTAAGGGATGGCAAATAATTACAATAGGCGACAAGAATATCTCTTGCTATCGGTTCATCATCTACGATTAAACAATTAAGTATCCGCATTCCGTTTTACTTTAAGCTCCAGCATAACATGGTATAAATTATCTGCCCTGTAATTTTTAAAAGTATACTCCCCTGGGTATAATAATTCAAGTCTCCGGATGGCGTTGGATAATCCGACGCCCGTATTGTTTTCAAGGTACTGATTCCGGCTGATTTCTTCCCCGCAGGTATTATCAATCATAAAAAGGATGGTAGCTTCATTTACTTTCAGGAGCATGTTAATTTTCACCAGTTGGTTATACGAATTTTTAGAATGCTTAAATGCATTTTCGATAAAAACAATAAGCAGCATCGGTGGAACGACCCGGTCGCTGTTTTCGCAACGATCTATATCCATAACGAGTTGCAACCGGTCGCCCATTCTTATTTTTTCCAGCTCAATATAATTGAGAATATAAGCAATCTCATTTGCGATGGGAACGAAAGTTTGCTTTGTATCATATACCGAGTAACGCAACAGGTCGGATAATTTTACTATCAAAAAAGGAATTTTTCCCGGCTGCGTTATAGAAAGACCGTATAAATTATTCAGGGTATTAAAAAGAAAATGCGGGCTCAATTGTGAGCGCAGCAATTCCAATTCGCTTTGCTTCTGTTGATCCGCGA
>JAOQAL010000633.1 GCA_025963615.1 Chitinophagaceae bacterium
AATACCGGATCAACTACCCTGGAATCCATCTTTTCTTTTATTGCCAAAAATTTTTTAAAAATTTATAATGGGAAGAATAATATTTCCTCCGCGAAATATGGATTTGTATTAAGTGAAGAAGGGACCAAAGAAAAACCGTATCGTACAGACCTTGCATTCTTTACAGATGATGATACCACGGTTGTTGATCATTGCTGGTTTCGCGGCGGATGGTGGGACCCATTCACCATGGCCTGGAATTCTGTTAAAAACGCGGAAATAAAATCGGTGGCTCCCGTGGAAGCAAATGCCCCCGGCGCCTCCTTATATGTTCCTTTTACACTGGGGCCCGGTAAAGAAAAAACAATCAGGCTGATGATGGCTTGGTATACACCGGACTCGGAGCAAACCTATGGCGAAATGGGACAACGCAAAGAAAATTGTGATCCCGCCAGTGGTTGTTGTAATTCTCCATCCGATATTTCATTGGATAAATATGATAAGGATTTTAATGGTAAATATTATAAACCCTGGTATAGCGCCAGGTTCAATAATATTAATGACGTAGTTTCTTACTGGGCGCAACAATACCAGGACCTGCGGAAAAAGAGTTCCTTATTCAAAGATGCTTTTTATGCAAGTACATTACCCCCTGAAGTGATAGAAGCCGTGGCGGCCAACCTTACGATTTTAAAATCTCCCACGGTCATGCGGCAGTATGATGGACGGCTCTGGAGTTTTGAAGGATGCGGGGATAATTGGGGATGTTGTCATGGTTCCTGTACGCATGTGTGGAACTATGCCCAGGCTATTCCTCACTTGTTTCCGGCCCTGGAAAGAAGTTTACGCGATACAGAATTTTGTGAAAGTCAAAGTGCCGATGGCCATCAGAATTTCAGATCCAATTTGCCAATTCAGCCTGCTACCCATAATTTTCATTCCGCTGCGGATGGTCAATTGGGCGGCATCATGAAAGTATACCGTGAATGGCGCATCAGTGGTAATAGTGAATGGTTGAAAAAAATATACCCCATGGTAAAAGCAAGTATGGACTACTGCATACGAACCTGGGATCCCCGTGAAAAAGGAGTGATTGAAGAGCCGCATCATAATACCTATGATATAGAATTTTGGGGGCCTGATGGAATGCAAGCTGGCTTTTATATTGGTTCTTTACATGCCATCAGTAAAATGGGCGAACACCTGGGCCATGATGTCACCCGGTATAAAAAACTGGCCGCGTTGGGCAAAAAAATAATTGAAACAGAATTGTTTGATGGGGAATTCTTTATTCAGAATATACAGTTTAAAGGATTGAACGCAAAAGATCCAACCACAGAAAAATCATTTGGTGGCGAATATTCCAACGAAGCAAAGGCGCTATTGGAAAAAGAAGGACCCAAGTACCAGTATGGTAAAGGCTGTTTGGCAGATGGGGTATTAGGAGCCTGGATAGCAAGAATGTGCGGGCTGGATGATCCGATGGATACAGCGAAAATTAAAAGCCACCTGTTGGCAGTACATAAATATAATCTCAAAGAAAATTTGAGCGAACATGCGAACCCACAGCGTCCTTCTTATGCCTTAGGAGATGAAGGAGGTTTGTTGCTTTGCACCTGGCCAAAAGGCGGTAAGCTTTCTTTGCCATTTGTATATAGTGATGAAGTATGGACGGGAATCGAACACCAGGTCGCATCACACCTGATGTTGATGGGCCATGTCAAAGAAGGACTGGATATTGTCCGTGCTTCACGAAATCGTTATGATGGCCGTATACGCAATCCATTCAATGAATATGAATGCGGGCATTGGTATGCCAGGGCCTTGTCAAGTTATGGGTATATACAGGCATTAACAGGCACCCGCTATGATGCGCTTGAAAGAAAACTGTATGTGGATTCTAAAATTGGAGATTTTACAAGTTTTATTTCTGCGGAAACAGGTTTTGGCACAGTATCCCTGAAAGCCGGTAAGGTCACTGTCAACATAGTGTATGGAAATATAGAAATAGTGGAGACAGAGGTTTCCGGAAAATCTTCTGCATTCAAATCGTAGAAAATAAAATTATCCGGGACGTTAATTCAATTTTCTTGCTAATACGATCGAATTTTTAAAATGCTTTTTCTTTCCCTGCAGGTTAAATAGTTCCGTGTAAATGATATAGACGCCTACGGGGAGTTTTAAACCCTTATCATTGAGCCCATCCCAGTTCCAATAGCCGGTTAATGCCAGGGTCCCATTATTTACCAGGATACGAACCGGCCGGCCGGCTCCATCGAAGACAGTAATATTTGCTACATAACCCGGGTCACTTATTTTGTATTGAACGGTGGCAACGTCATCATGACCATCATTATCCGGAGAAAAAACTTTTGGGCTTATCCCAATAGTGGCGTCCACTGATTGTGTTTGTTTGAATTGAGAATTTATATAAGTGGGTGTTCCATAACCCGCCGTGGAGGCAGCCGAATGCCAGTTGGATGCATCTTGCGAAGCCCCGTCAGTATCTATGCGTTCAAGAGAAACGCCTTCAGCATTATCAAGGAGTCTAAAATGCCAGCCTTTATGGTATCTTATTTCATCGGTTACTTCGCCCTGCAGGTTGAGAAGTACAACATCTCCTTCATCATCCGGAAATGAAGGCATGGATGAAATCACAAAAACTTTATCCGGATTTTTGACAAGATAATTTAATTGCAAATTCTCAGCATCTTCAGTTGCTGCAATATAATCACCTGGGAAAATATAGAAAGGAGTTGCGCTCAGTGGTTTTGCAGAACTGATCATGCCGCTGCTGTTTCGATTAGCGATATAGATTTTTGAAGCATCAAAGATCTTGTTGCTTTTGTTGTATGCCTCCGCGTAATCGTATCCGTTGGACCGCGGGTTGAATAAAATTTCATTAATGATTAACTCACCGGCCACGGCATCAGCAGCCATCCCTGTTCTTGCAGTATTAGCACGTTCAATACGGTGTCCTTTACAATCAGTGACGTTAACAGCGGTTATGGTATAAATAATGTTTTCAGATAGAGGTACACTAACCTTTAATTGTACCTGGTTGAATAGAGGGCTCAGTGTAATGGCTTCAGCAATTATTAATCCACCATCGATAGTATAGTTGGCAATGGCAGCCCCGCTTAAACTGTCCAGGGGTTCATCAAATACCAGCACGATAGTCTGGTTATCTGTTGTAAATGAATATTTCAATTGCGGCGCTGTTTCATCAGCAACCCTGGCCTCGACGGAATTTGTTTGTCCAGGGGTCCCGCCTGTTGCGGCTACACAGGCTTTCCAGTTATTGCTGCCGGTGCAGGGATTTTGGGTATCCATC
>JAOQAL010000645.1 GCA_025963615.1 Chitinophagaceae bacterium
TATACCGCTGTATCATAGTGCCCATGGCACCATCAATGATGAGTATGCGATTTTCTAGTTCTTGTCTGATATACATAGTTTCTTTTTTTGAACCACGGAGGCACCAAGGCACAGCGTGGCACGGAGATAAATATGCGTTTTTTGGACTCTTGCCTGTTATCCATAGTTTATCTCTTTGAACCACGGAGGCACTAAGGCACAGCGTGGCACAGAGATAAAATAACTTTGTAAACAGTTGAAGCTTGCGTTCCGCCGCTGCGGACAAGCGCAACAGAGGATGACAGCTGTTTTTAAACTAGCTTCATACTATTTATTCAAACTCATAAACGCTGGGAAACCGGTGAAGGAATTTCGTAACGTTTATTAGTTCATGTTTTGAACAGGTTGAACAATAAACAAATCCGCCTGTAATCAGGGTGCAAAGTTAAAGCATTAAGTTGAAAGTTCAAATTAACGGCCGGATACATAGCTTTCGACCGGTAAGCGGTTTTGCAGGCTTCTTGCCAGTGTCATCTCATCGGCATACTCCAGTTCCCCACCAAAGGCAATGCCCCGGGCGATGGTGGTTACGCGGCAATGGTGCGGCTGAAGCTTTTTCTGTATATAGTATATCGTAGTATCTCCCTGGATATTGGGGTTCAATGCGAAAATGATTTCTTCGGTTTTCTCTTTCTGAATACGGTGAAGCAGCGATTCAATATTCAACTGATCAGGGCCCATACCATCCAACGGAGAGATGACACCGCCGAGCACGTGATAGATGCCATTGTATTGCTGTGTGCTTTCGATGGCAATAACATCCCGGATATTTTCCACCACACAAATCATTTCCTGCTTCCGCATGCTGTTCGCGCAAATGCTGCAGATATCTCCATCGGCTACATTGAAGCAACGCTGGCAGAATTTAATTTCGCTCCGCATTTTGGCAATGATGTCGCTAAACTGGTTTACATGTCCTGTATCCAGCTTTAGCAGGTGCAAGACCAAACGCAAGGCAGTTTTTTTTCCAATGCCGGGAAGCTTTGCAAATTCGTTGACTGCATTTTCAAGAAGTGAAGATGAGAATTGCATAGAACAAAGATAAGCTGCCCTTGCTAAACAGCTCCTGTTGCGGTTTTAAAATTGTTATTGATTAGTTGGCCTGTTTGCGGGTTTACCGCTGCCGCTATTTACTCTTTTCGGGCCTTCCGGTCTTTGTCCCTGCCGCGAAGGATTTTTGGAAGGAAGCGCATCAATATCCCTTTCAAAATCATTATCCCAGTTGGGCTTTACGGTTATTTTTTGTGCTATGGTCTTTATAAGTTCGGGTTGTTTACGACCCCCAAAAAACTGACCCGGATCCCATATTCCGTTTTTATTATCATCATACAATATGCGAAGCTGGTATTCACCGGGAGTTATAACTTTTTTGTAAAATTCAGGAGTGGTCAGTACCGATGAATCTGTAACCTGGTCGCCCAGGAAAAATAAGAGTACCGGGTTTTTTGACATATCCAGTTTAGGAAACTTTATTCTTACGGATCCATAATCAGTCAAGCTTTTTGTTTTAAAACTGATCGTATCGGATTTAAGTAATTTTTTCCCCAGTGTATCTGTGGCAAATTCCTTATCCAGTATAAGGTGATAGGTTGTACCCTCTTTCCAGGTAGTTTTCAATGTCACCGTTTTTTCGGTACTGTCTTTTATAAAACTATATCCTGTTACCGGTGTAAAAGAAGAATCAGTGGCAAAGCCAATTTTTGTTGTATCGAATGATTTAAGCGGGGTATCAAAATTCATTATAAAGTCCTTCAGCAAATCCTGTACGTCATTCTGCAGATTGTTGGTAATAATCAGTCGTTTTTCTTTTGAAGTTTGCGGCCTTTTCTTCACGGGGGTCGCTGAAGAAGCGCCTTCATTATCCGGAAAAGCATAGAGTGTGATGGCTGACGTGTCTTGGCCAATAATTACGGGTTTATCAGCGAATGCAAATAATTGGTCCCGGCCACTGAACCGGAAGCTGCTGCCTTCGTCTTTCATAGCATACAAAGCAAATGTGCCTGAGGGCAGGTTACGGAAAATGAAATTTCCATTCACATCCACGCGGGCTATATATCGTGGCTTTTCCTTTACAATAGCGGAATCATCCGTATTTCTATGTAAAAGAACGGTGAGAGTCGTGTCCACGCCGCCGGTTTTGGCAAGAAAGATTTTGCCGCTCAATTGCAGTGAATCAAAATAAGTGCCTGTTGAAAATAGGTAAGTGAAATTTTTTAAAACATTTCCTTCATTAAGATCTTTGATAGAATTACCGAAATTGAGGGTGTAGGTTGTATGTGGTTCCAGAGTGTCTTTTAGTTTTACAACGATCGTATTCAGTTTGCGGTCAACAGCCGGTACTATTTTAGGTGTCGGTGAAACAATAAGATTTTTTTGTACATCCTGTATTTCCACATATTCATCAAAGGAAAAAACAATCCGGTTGTCAGTGAAATTCTTTGCAGAGTCCGAGGGCTTGATATTAATCACCACCGGCGGAAGTGAATCTTTCGGTCCGCCAAGGGGAGGAATGATATTGGCACAACCGGTCTGAACCAGGATTTGTGGGATCAAAGCGATGAGCAGGATGACAGATACCCCTGTGAATAGACGATTTTTTTTCATAACAGAAACGTTGCAAACTTATAAGGTTTAAGCCTATTTGAACGGTGTTATTTCATAATTATCCTATAAATCTTATCTTATTTCCCGTCTATCAGCGCTTTGGGGGAAATGGTTTTTTTCGTCGGTTAGCGTTTTCTGTTAAACGGAAAACCAGGTTTTAATTTGATTCCCCCGTGGGGGCGGGTGTTTCACGCAAAGCGCGCAAAGGAGCAAAGGACGCAAAGAGAGATGAACTGTTAAGAGGAGGCCGTCTCAAAAGGAATATTTCACGCAAAGCGCGCAAAGGAGCAAAGAACGCAAAGAGACGAACGGTTAAGACGAAGGAACATTTTGTGGTAGAAAAATTGGTTCAGGCCTCATCTTCTTCTTCAATCGTGTGCAAAGCAATGGCCAGGTTATTGGTCTTTACAAAATTGCACCAATGACAATCTTCTTTGCCACATCCCGTATAAAAATCGTGGGCCTGGATTTTTGCCCAGGTGGCGGTTATTTGCTGTGTAACGGTGGTGATATCAGCGGGGTTGATCACCAATTTTTCTTTGCGGTAATTTTTCTTTTTATCTGGTTCAATAAAATCAAATTCGACGCTTATTACTTTCCAGTCTTTGGCGTCGTAATGATCAACAAGGATTTTATAAAACACGGCCTGCCGCCAGTAATCACCACCATTCGGATCTTTTTCCGATGGGGCTTTCAGTTTTGGGATCGCTTTATCCGGATCGCCGGTTTTATAATCTACTACGTTCACCGCTTTGCCATCAAACTCCAGTTTATCCAGTTTACCCTTTAAAGGCACGTCTTTGACCACCACATTACGAATGTTTCGTTCAATAGCCACTATTTTATTAAATGTATGAATGTATTTATCGTAATAATTGCTCAACACTTCCTGGCCATATTCCAGACGCCGGTCAAACTGCTCTTTGGTAAAACTTTCCCGATGACGGTGCATATACCATTCAAAGTCTCCAATAAATTCCTGTTTGGAAGGAAACTGGTCTTTTTTAGTTTCCTGCCCGTCCGATTGACCTGGCCGGGCGGACCCGTCCGATTGACCTGGCCGGGCGGACCCGTCCGAATAGCCTGGCCGGGCGGACCCGTCCGAATGGCCTGGCCGGGCGGACCCGTCCGATTGACCTGGCCGGGCGGACATTTTCAAGAATAACTTTTCCAAAGCATAGTGAACCGAGGAACCAAATTCCGTCGCTTCATTTTTGGGTGAGGGAATGCGAACCAGGTTTTTGAAATAAAATTCAAGCGGGCATTTCAGGTAATTATTTAATGCAGTTACATTCATGACAAACTTGTCGATCAGGTGGCTGATAAATTCAGCTTCAATCTTTTCAATCTCCGGTGCTTCTGTTTTTTCAAAATCAAGAGCCGCGAATGCTGATAATACTTCTGCATCAAGAAAGACTTTTTCTACCGGTAATTGGTGCTGGTCCTGTATTTCCGCAATAAACATGGATGGCTCCAGTTCTTTCCCATCATTTTTGAACTTACTGTATGAAACAGAAAGATATTGTTCAGCCCTTGTTAACGCTACATAAAACAAACGGCGTAATTCTTCGGTCTCTCCCATCCCGACCGCGGTGGAACTGGATTCGGAGAAAATCGTATCGGGCAGTTTATACCCGCCGCCGGGTTTGCGTTTCTTTTCCCAGGAACTGGCATTGCAACCAGCAAGAAATACATATTCAAACTCAAGGCCTTTTGACCCATGCGCCGTTAACAGGTTTACTCCTTTATCACTTCCGCTTACCTGTACTAATGGTAATTTAATATCTTCTTTCTCCATCAATTCAATCAGTCGCACCATTTCTTCCAGCTTCATGTAAGGGTTACGGTGAGTTTCATATTTTATAAAATCAAATAAGCCGGTAAGCACCTTTAACTGCCAATGTTTGTCATTGCTTTGCATGATATCATTGAGGACTCCTGCTTCGCGGATAATATTTTCAAATAATGACTGCAAGGTAACGTTCGGAACCTCTGCTATTAATTTCTCAATAACTGCAGATGCTTTTTTCAATCCTTCGTGCAAGCCAACACTAAAAAGATCTTTGGCGGGAGCTTTTGCCTTTTCGGTCAGCAGTTGGCGGATAGAAGTTTTATTATCAGCATATCTCCTGTTGGCTACTTCAATACTTATCTTAGCTATTTCAATGGACGGAATTTTGAACCAGTTAAAATGCAGGATTTCAAAAAGCATTTCATCGCCACCGTAGGGTATATCATGTTCAGCCGCTAAATATTTTAAAAAAAGAATTATTTTTTGCGCCAACGGCAACTCTAAAATATTTAAATGTCTTTTACTGTAAACCGGAATATTCAACAGTTTGAAATATTGCGCCAGTTCTTCCCCGTATTTATTTTCTTTATAGATAATTGAAATTTTTCCCGGCGACACGTTTTGTTGCAACAGGTTTTGTACTTCCCTGGTAATACCGATCATTTCCTGCCGCTGGGTTTCATATTCTTTGATTGAAGGGTTATGGATTAAATGGCTGATTAATTGGTTAGACGAAAGGAGATCTTTGCTTAAACCCTCCAGTTTATTCACCAGTCTTTCCTCATTCCGGTTGATCAATGTTTTAGAGATGTCTAAAATCGGTTGCGTGGAGCGGTAATTATTTGTCAGTACGACTGTCAACAAATCATCCTTATAATTGCCGGCGAAGTCCAGCATGTTTTCCACATTCGCTCCCTGGAAGCGATAAATACTCTGGTCATCATCGCCGACCACGAAAACATTGGGTATTTCCCAATAACTAATGAGCAATTCAACTAACCGGTTTTGCGTTCCGCTGGTATCCTGGTATTCATCTACCAGCATATATTGGAACCGTTCCTGGTAACTGGCCAGGAGGTTCTTATTTTCTTCAAAAGCTTTGATCACCCAATTGATCATGTCGTCAAAATCGTAGCGGTTCTTTTTCCGCATCATTTTCTGAAAGCGGTCAAATTCATTTACCGCTGCCCGCAACTTTTCCATTTTCTCCGTCGCTTCGTCGATCTTATCCCTCTTCAGGTCGCCGGCATTAAATTCCTTGTATTTTCTTTTGTAGATAAATTCATCGCGGGTGGGCAGATCAGCAATGAATTCATCAATCTTGAGGCTGATAAATTCGGGCGTCCATCCTTCCCGTTTCATGGTGCTGAATAATGATTGAAGGTTGTTTACTTCAAAGTACACATCACCGCGGTAACGTTTGAGCGGATGATTTTTAG
>JAOQAL010000654.1 GCA_025963615.1 Chitinophagaceae bacterium
TGATTTAATGATCCTGGAGTAGTCTGAAGGGTCTGGCATTTAACGGCAAAATTACGAAAATAAAAATTCATGAGCGTTAAGTTTGGTGCTCCTATTAAGATTGAAAAATAATAGACTGGCTTTTAATCTATTAGTCTGCCATTTGAAGTATTATTAAATTTCAAAAATCCAATGCGCCTGTATGTCCGTATATTCAGGTTACAAGCAATAAACCTCACCCTTACAAACTCGGACAGTTTGGGTATATTGATATAATCAAAAATGAGATTTAGTGCGTAGTTAGTTTAGTGAAACCCTGCAGGATTAATTTTGCAGGGTTTTTTCGTTGGTGGTCAACTTTCCATGAATCAGCCAGGATTACATCCGGATCTTTTGCAGGCGGAAAACTTTGGATTCGGGACCTTTATTGACAACATTTAAAGGGCTGCTCTCAACTATGTATGATCTATAGACATTCAAATCGAAAAAATTCAGGAAATTTTTGCGGGTTAAAAAGATCTCCTTGTTGCCAAGTGCATGTTTATCGGTATCGTATGCACAGCGCACCAATGCGGTTGTCTTGTTGAAATAGCAGGTTTTAACATCCTTGTCATCCATGCTTTTTGCGGCATTTCCTGCCTGGTCAAAAAAAATAAAGTTCAGTTTTTTATCTGCTATGCGACAGAGGAAAGACACCGATTTTTCCTGGGAGCGGGTCTGTTGTTCGAGATAAATGGTATGCCTGAAAATAGAACCGGAAGGGTGAAAATCAATCAACTCTATGCTTCCAACATGAGTCACGTTAACAAAACTTGTACTTGTATGCCACTGTTTCCCATCGTAGCTGCTATTAGAAACCATTTCATTTTTGACGATTATCGGATTGTAAATTTCTATCAGGTTTTTATGATCTGTTTCAACTACGCAATCCGGAAAACTTCCAAAAATAATTTTGGCATCCGGATGATTCTTAATATCCTTATTGAGGAGCTTTCCATCTATCAAGGGTAGAAAACCAGGCTTGACAACTTCTTCCAGATCCTTATCCAGTATGTATTGGAATAATCCATAATTGGCAGCGCCATTAGTCCTTTCATAATATTTCCCCCGAATCCTGATATGCCCATTGCTGAGGGTCTGGGACCGGTAATCAATTATTTTCCTTCCGTTACCGAGGTCAATCAGCCTCTTTTTTACCTGTGGCGACTCATTGTCTTCATATACTGTAAATTCACTATAAAACTTGCCGAAATAAAAAATTGAAGTATCCGGCTCTGCCTGAAGCTTTACCTTGAAATCATTTCCCAGCTTCAACTCTTCAGTCGTTGCTGCTCTTACAGGCAAGCGCCTTTGGAAAAACTGATCATACAGGTCATATCTTGGCATCAGGTGATACTTGATGGGAGGATCAGCCGGCTGGTAAGCTTGCATGTACGGTGAAACGTAGCCGAGGTTACTGTTGGCTGTCATGATATCGAGGGTATAACAATTGATATAATATGTATGTTCAACCAGGGCGGTTTTCCTGCGCTTCGTTTCAGTTTTGAGCAGCAAGCGCTTGCCTTCCAGCTTGCTTAAAACGATCATCTCATATGAATCATCAAATTCAATTTCCTGCTCGCTCAAGAGCTTCAGCGTTTCCTGGTCAAACCGCATCAGCAAATACTTGCGTTTACTTTGTTTTGAACTGAGGTAAAACAAAAAGCTTGAATCCCGCCCGATGTAATTCAATTCACTATATTTTTTCAGCCTGAAAAAATTACCCCGCACAAAATCCTGGGACTTGACGATGGTCGCTGCAAGGAAAAAAATTAATATTAACAGCTTGTTTAAATGCTTCATGCTGTATTTTCGCTTCGTGCAAATAAAGACATTTTTTATTATTTCCCGATGTTTTTTGGCCATAAATGAACCCAAATTTATACCTTAACTGCTAAGATCATTAAAGGATAATGCTAAGATTCGGTAAATTATTGCAGGCATTCGTCTCCTTGAAATCATTGTAAATGGTCATACCTTTGTCAAAACACGAATTCGAACTGATCATATGAAATTCTTTAACAACAACTTACGGGCTTTTCTTCTTGCCAATATTCTATTGTTATTGCCACTGTTATCTTATGGCGGCGACTGTTCCTGCCCCAAAAGAACTTTAAAAAATATCCTCCAGGAAAACCGGGATTCCGGAAGGGACAGTTGTATTTACATGTGGGGCAAGGTCCTGGGTACCAGCAAGCATATTTATACTGGAGCCAGCATGAAGGCTTTTGATGTTCAGGTATTCCAATACTGGTCTGACAAGCCGATGGCATTCGGATCTGATACGCTGGTCATATTTTCCGAAACTGACCCATGCGGGCAGAATGATTTATCAGAAGGGTTGCAATTTTTACTTGCGTTGGGAATCGAAAATGACATATTGTACAACAGGCATTGCTCCGGATCGGCTCCATTTGAGCAATATGTCAAAGACATCGTGTTATTGGGTAAGCCACAGTACAGAAATAAGGATGCTGTTGCCGGGATCTCCAAAGCAGGCCAAAAGCAGGAGACACCAAAGCTGACTAAAAAAGAAAGGAAAAGCCAGCTGCTGATCTGGCTGATGGCAAGCCTGGCCCTCAATTTTTTTGCGATCCTGCTGATATTGTTGCTCAAAAGGGCGGACAAAGGTTCTTAATCTTTAAATCATAAGCTAAAACTTAGGCCAACAGTTGTCCAACGCTATCCCATCTTCCCCTCAAAACATTATTTTATAAACTTATTTCTACAATAAAACATTTATTACCATAATTTTGCCTACCTTTGCAGCTTCTTTATGACAGTAACATTTCAAGACATGGGTTTAAGTCAACCCGTCTTTGATGCAATCAGTGATTTAGGCTACATCAATCCCACTCCCATCCAGCAGCAAGCCATTCCGGTTTTATTGAAAGGAACGAAAGATTTTGTTGGTTTAGCCCAGACAGGTACAGGTAAAACAGCAGCTTTCGGCTTGCCTTTATTATCGCTTATTGACACATCAATTAAACAAGTACAGGGGCTGGTAATATGCCCTACAAGAGAGCTTTGCATCCAGATCGACAAGGATTTTAACGATTACGGCAAGTATCTGGATGAATTTCACCACGTAGCAGTATACGGTGGCAGCAGCATTGACACACAGATCAGGCAG
>JAOQAL010000672.1 GCA_025963615.1 Chitinophagaceae bacterium
GGATTGTTTGCTTGTATTTTTAAGACGGGCTGATCAAGAGAACGTTTAATGGCATAATTAAACGCGGAAATATTTTTTTAAAAATAAAAGGGATTATTTTTAAAAGGAATGCTATTGCTTATCTAGCCGAAATGTTTTTGTTTCTGCGCCAATCGTTTGCGAGGCTTTAACGTAAGTCAGGGTATTATTCGTAATTTGCCAGGTTCCATTCAACAGTATAACTGGCTGAACAGCGCCTGGAAAATCCGCCCAGGTAGTCTTGTTTGCCGGATCTCCATCCCAATTACCTGTTTTTTCGATTATGCCGTTTTTTATGGCATCCACCGTTTTGTTATTGTGGTATTGAAATTTATAACCTGAAAAATCAGTGGTAATATCTGTTCCATTTTCTATAAAACTGGTAATAACCCATTGACCATCTGTCATTGATTTGATGATGGCATTCTCCACAGCATTTTCAACTGCCTTTTTGCAACCGGTGAAAAACAACAAGGAAAGCAGTAGAACTTGTAAAGATTTCTTCATTTATGAGTTTTAACTCTCACAAATTATAAATCATTGTGTATTTCTGCAACATATAGGTCATGAAATCTTTGGTGTCAAGCGTTTTTCCGGTAATATTCTTACATAATTCTTCGCTGGTGAATTTACGACCGTAACCATGTACATTTTTCCTTAACCACGCTAAAAGGCTGTGACTGTTTCCGTTTTCTAATTGCTGGTCCAGATCACCGGCCTGATTTCGGGCACAAGCAAAAAATTGCGCTGCGTAAAAACTCCCCAGGCTATAAGTCGGGAAATAGCCAAAGCTGCCGTGGCTCCAATGTATATCCTGCAAGCATCCCTGTTTGTCATTGGGAACTGTTACGTTAAGATATTTTTTGTAATTCTCGTTCCAGAAAGCGGGAATATCTTTTGTTTGAATAGAACCGTCAATCAGGTTCTTTTCCAATTGATAACGGATAAATACATGAAAATGGTAGGTCAATTCATCCGCTTCTGTCCGTATAAATGACGTCTCTACTTTATTAATGCCTTTATAAAAATCTTCTATTGAAATATCGCCAAGTTGTTTTGGAAAATATTGCTGCAATTGAGGAAAATAATATTTCCAGAAGGATAAGCTTCTTCCCACATTATTTTCCCACAATCGTGATTGTGATTCATGCATACTTAATGATGCTGCTTCGCCCAGAGGTAAGCCATATTGATCGGGAGGTAAGCCCTGTTCGTATAATGCATGCCCGGTTTCATGGATACAGCTCCAGGTCATGCTGGCGAGATCGTTTTCATTAACCCGTGTAGTAATGCGCACATCCGTACTGGAAAAATTAGTAGTAAAGGGATGTTCACTCAAATCCTGCCGTCCGGCTTCGAAATCAAAGTGTAATTCCCTGATCAGGTGCATACCCCAGTCCCATTGCTGTTGTTTAGGATAATGTTGTAGCAAAAAAGAATCATCCACCTGTGGTTTTGCGGAAATCGTATCCAGTAATTTTTTCAGCTCCGGTAAAAGATCTGAGAATGTTTTATCCAGCAGTTCTACCGTACACCCTTTTTCATATTCATTTAATAAAGAATTGTAAGGATGATTTACATACCCCAGTATTTCTGTTTCTTCCTTTTTTAATTGAATCAGGCTGCTAAGATCTTTTTCAAATCTGCTAAATGAGTTCTCCTTTCTTGCTTCAATCCATGAATGAAACGTTTTATTAACCTGTTCACTCATTTTGCGGACAAAAGCGGAAGTATATTTTTTGTTTTTATTATAATCTTCCAGCGTCAGCTCCGTGTTTCTTTTTTCATCTTCTGAAAGATCGCTGCGTTGGCTCAATTCCCCCAGCGTATCGCCGAGTTTTCCGTCCGTAAAAAGCTCGTGAGCCAGTTCAGAAAGTGTGGCTATCTGCTGGCCCCGCATAGCTGCTGATTTAGGAGGCAGGTAAGTTTCCTGGTCCCATTGTAAGACGGCAGAAGCATACTTAATATCTGCCACCCGGTTCATCTTTTCTTTGTACGTCTCGTAAAGTTCTTTGGTTGTCGCCATAATTATTTTCTTTTTTTAACAATGCGGATACAGATCCAAATGGAAATACAGGGTTACCTCCATAGCAGGGGTCATTTTCAGCGAAAATTTATCGTCTGTAATGAAAACATTTTTTGAAATTTGTAAACTGCATGCTGATTGGCGAATATAAAACTTCAGCATGAATGCGGGCGAAATTCAAATGAATAACCGTGGATATACAGGATTGGCAAAAAGAAGATTACACCATTTCGACTGATAAGTCAATAAATGTCGAACTGGTTCATACTTATCTAAGTATTGATTCTTATTGGGCGCAACAAATTCCTGTTGCTATAGTTAAACGAAGCATAGAAAATTCGCTTTGTTTCGGCGTTTATAATCAGGGCATGCAAATAGGATTCGCCAGGATTATCAGTGACTTTGCAACCTTTGCGTATCTCGGCGATGTTTTTATTTTGCCGGAACACCGGGGTAAGGGTTTATCAAAATGGCTGATGCAGGTCATAGTTGATTACCCTCCTTTACAAGGGCTGCGCCGGTTTTTACTTACCACCAAAGATGCGCATGGATTGTATTCGCAATTTGGGTTTGTAATCTATCCACAGCCCGAACGGTTAATGGCCCGGAACGATCCGGATATGTATAAATCAAAAAAGTAAGCCCCAACCAGTTATCTTATAAGGCCGGGGCTCGATGGGGCTTTTCACCTGAATCTATTCTGGAAAATCCGGATTGGATTTTATTTCTTCTATCTGCAACGTATATCGCCTGGTATGCGCAGCCATCATTAATAAAAACTGGTAATTATCCACCACGCCAAGTTCGGGATATTGTAAAAAATGATTTCTTAAATCTGCCGTTGTTGTTTTCAGAAAATTTATATTTTTTTCCCTCAACATTTTAAAATCATCAAGATTGCTGCCGGTTGTTTTAAAGCCCACAGCCGTTGGCACTAACAATTCAGAACTTATTTCTTTTTGAGTAGCCTCTGTAATAAGGTGAATGATCTCTTCGTCTTTTATTATTACTTCCTTGCGTTTAGCCGCATCAGATGGTTGTTGCAGGTTTTTTATTGCCAGGTTGGAACTATTTCTTTCTGCAATAGTAAGATGCTCCATACATTGACGGATACTCGATTTTTCAGGGGCAGGTTTAAAGTCCAACTGGGCGTTACTAAGGCCTTTTACAGAATGGAGGAACAAATTTTTTGTCTCCCTCAGGTAACTGACCGCAGTTTTTCTTTCTTTATTGGAAAGAGAACTATGATAAGTCCCGGCTAATCCCGTTATAACCAGCAGAGCCAACAGGATGTATCCCGTTTTTCTTCTTCGCATAGCAAGATTAATTTAAAAGTGAAAAGCTTTATAGGGGGTTGTTCCAGGGTGGGGAAAGAATTGAAAAGTTACAAAAGGATTTTGTCTTAAAGAAAAGCTTTTTTCAGTTTTTTATTTTAATGGTCTCTTTTTTACCATGCCGCCCCGGGTGTCCTTGATGCTTTGCATGACAATGAAGGCATGCGGGTCAATTTTTTCGATTTCAGTCGTCAGTCGCCTGATGTCCAGCCTGGTAACTACTGTAAAAATGATATTGGCTGCAATTGGATTTTCGCCCCGGCGGCCATATCCTCTTTTACCTGAATATATGGTTAAACCCATACCCATTTTTTCTTTGATCAAGGCGGCAATTTCGTCGCTATGAACAGAAATGATCGTAACACCGGTAAATTCTTCAATACCTTCTAAGATAAAATCAACGGTTTTTGAGGCCGATAGATAAGTGAGTGTTGAATACAGGGCTATTTCGATTGAAAGAAGCCACGCAGCAAACGAAAAGATGATAATATTGAAGATAAGAATGAAGTCACCCACAGAAAGGCTATACTTCCGGTTCATAAAAATAGCCAGGACCTCGGTTCCATCTATAACAGCGCCTCCGCGAATGGTGAGACCAATACCTGCTCCCAAAAAAAAGCCCCCAAATACGGCTACCAGTAGTTTGTCATTTGTGATCACAGGGTAGGGTAAAAATGCAACTGCAATTGCCAGGGCGGTAATAGCAAGAATACTTTTCACACTAAAGGCTTTGTTTATCTGCTGCCAGCCCAGCAACAGGAAAGGAAGATTGATAATTATAATAAGCAGAGAAAGAGATATTCCTGTTTTTTCATTAATAAGTAATGAGATGCCCATTACACCACCATCAATAAAACTGTTTGGAATAAGAAAACTTTTTAGACCAAATCCCGCGGAAAGGATACCTAAGGAAATATACACGGCAGAGCTAAAAAAATCCTTGACGTTCCGCCTGACCCGCCAGGCGCCCTTAGCATACTCATAGCGGCTTAATACCGTCTCGTCTTTTTTGCCGAGTGCTTTTTTCACTTCGTGAACCACCAATTGCTGAAGATTCGGATTAACACCCATTCTTTCAAAGATACCGAAATGCAGCGTGGAAAAGGCTTGTGAGAGGGAAAAGAAAACCGGTTTTGTCTAAGTTGAAATCCAGATTTTCACCGGAAATACGATGCAGATTTTATGAAAATGATATCCATTTACCGCTGCTGTGTATCTTTATTGAATGAAAATATCTGATGTAATTTCGTTTCTTGAATCATTGGCCGATCCGGCGTTGCAGGAGAACTATGATAATGCAGGATTAATTATTGGCAATGATGATCGGGAATGCCGGGGTATTCTTGTTTCGTTGGATGGGACGGAAGAAGTAATCCAGGAAGCGATCTTAAAAAAATGTAACCTTATCGTCGCGCATCATCCAATTATTTTTAGTGGGTTGAAAAAAATTAATGGTAAGAATTACGTGGAAAAAGCGGTTATTGCTGCTATAAAAAATGATATTGCCATTTACGCCATACATACCAACCTGGATAATATTGCAAAGGGTGTAAGTGGAAGAATGGCTTACATGCTGGGACTGGAGGAAGTTTCCGTTCTCGCCGGCAAAAAGGCTACTTTGAAAAAACTAATTACGTTTGTTCCGGTTGATCATGCTGACGGGGTACGCGATGCCATTTTTGCCGCCGGGGCTGGATATATTGGAAATTATAGTGACTGCAGCTTTAATGCAGAAGGTACAGGAACATTCAAAGGAGAAGAAGGAACAAGCCCTTATGTAGGTGAGGTAGGCACCCGGCATTATGAAAAAGAAATAAAGATTGAGACCATCTTTCCGTTTTACCAGGAGGACAAGATTATTTCTGCCTTAAAAGATGCTCATCCCTATGAGGAAGTAGCTTATGATATACACACACTCTCTAATTCAAGCCCGGAAATTGGAAGCGGGTTGGTCGGAATATTGCCTCAACCCATGGATGAAATAAATTTACTTACAAGGATAAAAGAAGTTTTCAATGTTCCGGTAATCCGGCATACCGAATTGAGCGGCCGGCCTGTTGAAAAAGTAGCTTTATGCGGAGGGTCTGGTAGTTTTTTGATTACCAACGCATTAGCAGCTGGAGCCGACTTTTTCATTACAGCAGACGTCAAATATCATGAGTTTTTCGACGCCAATAACCGGATGGTTATTGCGGATATCGGCCATTATGAAAGTGAACAGTTTACCATAAACCTGTTACAGGAATTTTTAGAGCAAAAATTCCCTAACTTTGCCGTCCTTAAAACAGAAGTAGATACTAACCCGGTTCAATACTTCTGAAGCTATAAAACCTCAAATAAAAAATGGCAAACGTTAAAGAATTCTCCGTCGAAGAAAAATTAGCCTCTTTAGTTACTCTTCAGAAAATCGAAAGCAAATTGGATGAACTTCATATCCTGAAAGGGGAACTTCCGATGGAAGTGGCTGATCTGGAAGATGAAATACAGGGTTTACATGCCAGGCAGGTTCGAATCGAAGAAGAGATAAATGGCATTACTCAATTCATCGAACAGAAGAAGGAAATTATTAAAGACTCGCAAGCCCTTGCCAAGAAATATGAGAAACAGAGCGAGAACGTGAAGAATAACCGCGAGTTTGAAGCCATCAACAAGGAAATTGAAATGCAGCAGCTTGAAGTAAAGCTCGCGGAAAAGCATATCAAAGACGCTAACGAGGAAATATCCGAAAAAGCTGTTTTGCTCGAAAAAGCAAAAAAAGCTATTGCAAATAAAGAAGGCGTGCTTAATATCAAAAAAGGAGAGCTGGAGAAAATCATTGCAGCTAATGAAAAAGAGGAAAAACATTTTAATAAGCTGGCCGGCGAAGCAAAGGAACATGTCGATAGCCGTCTTTTAGCCAGTTATGAAAAAATACGTAAAAGTTACCGGAATGGACTAGCGGTAGTCCCGGTTGAACGGGATGCCTGCGGGGGTTGTTTTTATTATATTCCTCCTCAAAAACAGAGTGAGATCCGCCAGCATAAAAAAGTTATGGTTTGCGAAAATTGCGGTCGTATCCTGGTGGATGATGATTTAAGTAATAATGTAGAGGTAAAATAATATTTTCTTTTTTTTTATTTCCCCGTTCATGCAGAGAGAAATCGAAGTATGCCGGGGTTTTTTATTGGTCATGTTTTAGGCTTTGGTTAATTTGCTTTCATAATTCAACTCCCGGTGGCAACCGGGTTTACATCAGACAGTCATTCATGCTGCAAAAACTTTCAATTCAGAACTATGCGATCATTGATGAACTCGAAATTGATTTTTCGGTTCATCTGAATGTTATTACCGGCGAAACGGGAGCCGGAAAATCTATCATCGTTGGCGCGTTAGGCTTAATCCTGGGAGAGAGAGCCGATTCATCTGTCCTGGTCAATAAAGAAAAGAAATGTGTTGTAGAAGGAATGTTTGATGCTAATGGGAAAAAGGAAATAAAGTCTTTCTTAAAGAATAATGATTTTGATGTTCATGATGAGTTGATCATTCGCAGAGAAACCGGAACAAACGGAAAAAGCAGGGCATTTATCAATGATACGCCGGTCAATCTTTCACAACTAAACGAATTAAGTTCATTGTTGGTTGACCTGCACCAGCAGTTTGATACGTTGTCACTGGGTGAAAGTGGCTTCCAGCGGGAAGTGCTTGATGCGCTGGCAGGCCATGGTGATTCAGTGAGCAGCTACCGCCAATTGTATCAGCAATGGCAAGCCACAAAAAAAGAATGTGATGCGTTGAAAAATGAAAAACTGCAGTTTGACAAAGAAGCGGATTATAACCGCTTTCAGTTTAATGAACTGGAGGAAGCTTCCTTCAAAGAAAATGAGCTGGAAGACTCCGATGCAGAATTGAAAATGCTGGGTCATGCAGAGGGTATTAAAGCCGCCTTGTCAAAAGTATATTATGAACTGCAGGAAAATGAAACTCCCATCGTCCAGCAGCTAAAATTATTACTCAACCAGGTCCAGGTTTTTTCATCCTATCATCCCGGACTGCCACCCTGGTTGCTGCGTTTACAGGCAACTCAAATAGAGTTAAAAGACCTTGCTGATGAAATTGATGGTATCAACAGTCATATAAATTATGATCCGGGAAAAATTGAGCAATTGAATGATCGGTTGTCATTGGGTTATAAATTGCTGAAAAAACATGCCGTAAAAACTACAAATGAATTATTGCAGGTAAAAGCATCGCTGGAAGAAAAATTGCAGGCGATTTTAAATATTGATAACCGCATACAGGAAAAAGAGAAAAAAATAGAAAAATTAATTTCCGGGTTAAAGCAATCCGCACTTAAAATTTCTGAAGGAAGAAAAAGGCAGGTAAAACCTTTTGAAGAAAAAGTAAATAAATTATTAGCGCAGGTGGGTATGCCCAATGCCAAGTTAAAAGTTGATTTGAAAGCTGAAACGGATTTAAATTCTTACGGGCAGGATATGATTGAGTTTTTATTTGATGCTAACCTGCCTGCCGGCGAGGCTGGTAAAAGCGGACAGTTTCAACCCGTACGGAAAGTGGCCAGTGGCGGCGAATTGAGCCGGTTGATGCTTTGTATAAAATCACTGGTAGCCCAATCGATAGATTTGCCCACTTTGATATTTGATGAAATTGATACCGGTATTTCCGGCGAAGCAGCCAGGCAGGTTGGAATTATTATGAAGGATCTGGCTGCCAAAAGACAGGTGATCTGCATTACCCATCAGCCGCAGATTGCCGGTAAAGCCGATTCTCATTTCTTTGTTTACAAAGAAATTGTAAAGGACAAGGTGAAAACGAACATCCGCCAGCTTACTACCGATGAAAGAATAACGACCATAGCTAAAATGCTAAGTGGCGAAAAGCCGACTGCCGCGGCCATTGAAAATGCAAGGGAAATGGTTGGCAATTAAATGAAATTCTATAAACGTATAAAATTTATGGAATGGCGTATAAGCTGTTGATTTTTTTTGCCTTTCTTGTTTTTATGTTGATTGCCGGTTATTATGTGTTCCGTTATCTGAATGAAAAAATAAAAGAAAGCAACAGTTGGTGGGGAATCCTGTTTTATTGCTTTCTTTTGTTTGCCGGCCTGGGAGTTTTATTAGCCGGTGGCTTATGGGTGCTGGTGAAAGTTTATAGTTTCCTGGTTGCATCTTAGTAATCATTTATTACTATTTTTACCCGCATTTTCAAAATCAATTCTTATGGCATATAACCTGTTGAAGGGAAAAAAAGGAATCATTTTTGGCGCTTTGGATGAAAAATCAATTGCATGGAAGACAGCATTGAAATGTTATGAAGAAGGTGCGCAGCTTGTATTAACTAATGCCCCCGTCGCGCTCAGGATGGGTGAAATCAACAAGCTGGCAAAAGAATGCGGCGATGCACCCGTTATTGGCGCAGATGTAACGAATATGGATGACCTGAAAATCCTGTTTGAAAAATCGATGGTGCATTTTGGGGGTAAAATAGATTTTATACTTCATTCGATCGGTATGAGTATCAATGTGCGGAAAGGGAAAAACTATACCGAATTAAATTATGAATGGAACCAGAAAACGCTCGATATTTCGGCTACGAGCCTGCACCGGATATTGCGTACGGCCTGGGACCTTGACGCTATTAATGAGTGGGGCAGTGTCGTGGCGCTTACTTATATCGCATCACAACGGGTATTTCCTGACTACAGCGAAATGGCTGATGCCAAATCATTATTGGAAAGTATAACAAGGACATTTGGTTATTATTATGGGGAAAAGAAAAAAGTCAGGGTCAATACTATTTCTCAATCTCCAACAAAAACTACCGCCGGCAGTGGTGTAAAAGGCTTTGATGGATTTATCGGCTATGCGGAAAAAATGAGTCCTTTGGGTAATGCTTCCGCGGAAGATTGCGCTGGTTATATAGCTGTTATGTTCAGCGATATGACCCGTATGGTTACGATGCAGAATTTATTTCATGATGGGGGATTCAGCTTTACAGGAGTTAGCGCGGCCGTCATTGAAGCAATGGAAAATACCGCCGGGGACTCCGTTAGCGGGTAAGAAATAAAAAGAC
>JAOQAL010000680.1 GCA_025963615.1 Chitinophagaceae bacterium
CATACCGAGCGTACGCTTCTAACTAAACGACCATGCCATATTCGAACTGATGTTTCGTTGACATAAGGTTGATATCTCTTGGGTTTAAAAGCCTGAAAGGCTGATATTAGTATATTAATAATAAGTAGGGCATCTCATAAAACTAAAAGGGTGACATTTTGTGTATTTCCTTAACTTAATGACATTGCCCAGCGGGCCTTCTTCACGGCTTCGATAATTCTTCAATCTCTTCGCTTACTCTAACCCGCTGCCTCGCGGCGAAGGGTCCAAACTCTTAACAGGAATAAATCCTTTACACGTAAAAGAAATCCCTGAAAAAGCGATCCCGGTTAACCTGCCGAATGGTTTATTTTTGAACAAAAATAGAGCCTATGTATAATACCCTGCTTGTTCAAACTAATGACAGCATCTGCACAATTACCATCAACCGGCCTGATAAGCTGAATGCCCTCAATAAAACAGTAATTACTGAATTGAGTGCCGCCATAGATGAAGTGTATATTAACGCTGATATAAAAAGCGCTATAATAACCGGCGCCGGGGCTAAAGCATTTGTTGCCGGTGCAGACATCAGCGAATTCCTGGAATTAAGTGCTGCCGATGGTGAAGAATTGGCAAGACGGGGTCAACAATGGGTATTTGATAAAATTGAAAATTCGCCGAAGCCAATTATTGCAGCGGTCAATGGATTCGCATTGGGCGGCGGCTGTGAATTGGCGCTTGCCTGTCATTTTATTTATGCCAGCGAAAATGCAAAATTTGGTCAACCAGAAGTGAATCTTGGATTAATACCCGGCTATGGCGGCACACAAAGACTTACTCAATTAATTGGCCGCAATAGAAGTATGGAGCTGCTGATGACAGGAAATATGATTACTGCAAAAGAGGCCATGGAATATGGCATGGTCAATAAGGTGACCAGCACTGAAGAATTATTACCGAAAGTAAAGGAAACCTTACTGTTGATTCAATCCAAAGCGCCGGTAGCCATTGGCAACGTGATTGAATGTGTAAACAACTTTGACCATACTCAACAAGGATATGATTTTGAAATAAAAAAATTCGGCGAATGCTTCGCTACAGAAGATTTAA
The DNA here is from genome assembly GCA_025963615.1 of Chitinophagaceae bacterium. Taxonomy (GTDB): domain Bacteria; phylum Bacteroidota; class Bacteroidia; order Chitinophagales; family Chitinophagaceae; genus JAFDYH01. Next base: position 1,093 of record JAOQAL010000680.1, read on the forward strand.
AAGAAGGGGCCTCGGCATTTCTTGAAAAAAGAAAGGCAAATTTTAAAGGGAAGTGAGCGGGAGGATGGATGCTGGATCCTGGATGCTGGATGCTAGATACTGGAGGCCGGATCACACCCCTAAGCCCGCAACAACATTGATGGTAAGCGCTATGATCACTACATTATATCCAAAGGATATCAGGCTGTGCCATAAAACCATCCGGCGTATATTTTTTAACGTGATGGAAACATCCGACACCTGGAACGTCATACCCAACACAAATGAAAAATAGGCGAAGTCAACAAAATCAGGTTTGTCATCATCCGGAAAATTAAGACCCCCGGCATGGATACCTGGTTTTGTTTTGTGATCCGCATAATAAAGATGTGCATAACGTACCGCAAAAACAGTGTGCACCAGGATCCAGGAAAGGATCATTCCGGCAATTGCGATGACCAGATGCAGGATTTTTATCTCGGCGGTTTTTTCATTTTTGGTTACCAGCAATAAGACAACCGCCGCCATGCTGGCAGTCGCCGAGATTAATGTAATTATGAAAATAACTACGCGGCTGGTGTCTTCCGTGGCCGCCAGTTTGCGGATATACGAGGGTGATGTAGTGAAAAAAATAATCCAGTAGAGCGATAATAAACATAAGCTGAATGCATCCCATGCCAGCATAACGCGGGAAAGCGTATCAGCATGCGCCAATGGAAATGCAAAGAAAACAATCGCTGCAATTACCAACCCGATTATTAATTTGGCTACGGGGTGCATCCGGTACAACCAGGCCTCTCTTACAACTCCTTTTGTTATGCTCATTTATAAAAATATTTTTAATAACTCACTTTGTAATCTTTCTTGAAAGGTTGTCCGCGCCAGGTTTTTTGGATGTCCAGTCAGCGCTTGGATCAGTCCAGAATTTGTCATCGGCAGGTAACCCTAATGCAAGAAAGCCAACGGTGCATAAATATAAGCTTCTTGTTGATGTATATTGGTCGGCCCACCTGCGAGTTGTTGAACCTTTTTTTCAACTATAAGAGGCTATCTCAAAATGGTTATTGTAAAATAATTCCGCCGGCATGCCGGGAAAGTAAAGATTGATTCTTAACCGCTCATCCCTTTGCGTTCTTTGCTTCTTTGCGACCTTTGCGTGAAATATTGCTTTGGAGACAGCCTCTTATTCAAATTTAAGCCCTTCGTGCTAAGAAAGCAAAGGGTTGCCAACCTTTGAAAGCACTCTACAAAAGAGTAGTAATCTCTTTAAGGTTGGCAACCCTCCTTTGGCGGACAGCCTCTTGTTCAACACATAATCACGTTGTTAATTAATAATAGTTAGTCCAGAAGCCCAACGGGCTTTAACACGAACAGCCACCAGATTCATTTATTTTTCGACAAGGCTTTCATTTATTAGATAAGCCTTTATCTCACTTAATGAAGGTTTTGGCTTTGAATCCGTAATAGCTACCGTAATCGCATCTGCTTCAACGGATGAAAAACTAAGTATCCGCTTTCTTCCTACAGTCGTACCCGTTATTTCTTTTACAACCTCATTATTTTTCTTGAGTTGTATATTAAATGATTTAATTTTTTGCCCTGATTGAATAGGTTCTTTTAAAACAATGCAATTAACCGCCGTGGCTTTACTAAGTTTTACTGTATATAATGAGCCGTTAGCCTGCGCAACGGAAGCAACTACTTTTGATGCAACCGGTTTGATAAAATTTTGTTCCCTTAATTTCCTGAATCCGGCCAGCGCGGCAGAATCATGTTCATTAATCAACCCTCTTCTATCCGGGGGCACATTCAATAACAAGTTAGAACCACGACCCACTGTTTTCAGGTACAAATCAAATAATTGCTCTGGAGTTTTTACTTTTTCATCCTCTTCCTTATGATAAAACCAACCTGGCCGGATGCTTACATCACACTCGGCAGGTATCCAGTTTGCGCCGTTTTCATTTCCCTGGTTTAATGTATCTGTTGACGGGCCGCCTGCGCCCCGTTTAAAACCAGCCGTATCCAGGTAATTCCAGTTGGTCTTTCCTGCAATTCCATTTTCATTCCCCACCCAACGGATATCCGGACCAATATCACTGAACACCACTGTATTGGGGGCCAGTTTACGCATGGTGTTTTCAAATTTCCTGAAATCGTATTCCTGCTTTTTCCCATTCGGACCTTCCCCATTCGCGCCATCCCACCAGAATTCAAAGACAGGGCCGTAGCGTGTAATCAGCTCCTTCATCGTGTTTACA
>JAOQAL010000695.1 GCA_025963615.1 Chitinophagaceae bacterium
AAGCAAGCTCTGTAGCAAATAGTTCGTTATATCTTTTAGCAAATCCTTTCATCATATCTCTTGCAGAAGCTATAAATGAATTTCTTTTTTCTTTATCTGCTTCAAATTGTTTAAGAGTTTCAAGAGGATCTTCTGATTGTTCTATTTTTGGTATGTAAAAATATTCATTAACATAATTTGCAGAGACAAATTCTCCTCTCAGTGCCTTTGCCCCTGCCCAATTAGCGCCTTCATGTTCTGGAACACCGTCTATACTAATGTATAAACCTTCTTCATTATTTGTATTTATAACAACTTTTGCTTTATCATATAGCATTAATCCTGCAGATCTTTCACGTATACTATCAATGCCATAAAGATAAAAAGGAACTTGTGCTATAAACGAATAATATCCTTCTACTTTTTTAGGAACTTCTTCCAAATAAGTTGCTTCTTCTATCAGACGAGAGATATATGCATTTTCATATCTACTAAACTTTCTCCGAGTATTAGGTTCAACTTCTGACTCCACCAAGCTGCCAAACTCATTTACTTCAATAAATGCTTGACCAGGATTACTAGCTAGGCATTCCTTTATTAATCCGCTGTATTTCAATTTTTTCTCGGATAATTCGATTTCAGAGTTTTCCTGCGCTGATAAATTTATAGTTTCGGATTCCATAGGCATAAGTATATCAAGTTCAAAGGTCCTACACACCTCCATTTTTAAATGGCTTAACATAGAGTTATTTTACGAGCTGGCCGTCTCGAGCTCTTAAAAAGTGATAGGAATTCTAATCAAATTTTATTGTGGTGAGAAATGTTTCAAAGATAGAAGTATCATAATTTTGTGCTTCAGCTTTTGTATTAAATACAGGACTTCTGAGATTAACATTTGCTATGTCATTGGACGACTTTTGTATATACACTGTTACATCTTTATAATATCCCTCTATTGGACCAAACTTAGTTTGAACAGGATAAATTGATGTGCTTTCCTGTGCCTTGTGGCCATTAATATTTCTTTCTGTGACCTTATTATCCATTTTACCAAGTAATAAATAATCAACTCCGTGCTGTATATCGAAAGAAATGATGGATCCTTTATCATCATATTTTTCTATAGTAATATGATAGCCTAATGTAGTTGTGCTCCATCCCAAAGACGTATCTCCTTCAAAGTTTCCTGATATCTTTGCAAAGTTTGGATTAGGATATTTAAATTCAAATCCATAGTCTTCATTCTTAAATGGATTCCACTCCGAAGTGTTTATAGGATTTGAAACATTTTTAGTTACAGTAGGAGTAGACTTTACTGTTGAGATATTCTGTTGAGCTGAAATTTGAGAAGTAGTATCTACTGAGCCAGTAGATGATGAATTAACTTGAATACTTGTTGGTTGAGTCTCTGTTTTTTTATTTTCATACACATATATTCCACCTCCAATAACAAAGAGTGCAATAATAGTAATAAGTAATGGAACAATGAATCCTTGTTGTTTGTTTTTCATATTAGTTTAATTATATCGTACATTTAGAAAAACTCTGCATTCTAACGCGTCTCGTGCTAGCACGAAGTGGCTGGGAGTCTGGGACTATGTTGGAACCTTTTTAACTCATTAAATAACCAATCTTTTTAAAAAGGTTTAATGACGGTGGTACAAGATCATAGTCTTGAAGCTTATCTTTTGATATCCATTCTATTTTTTCAATTCCACTGGTTTTCTTAGGAACACCTTCTTTATACTTACATCTAAAATCTATATATGTGAAATTTTTTATAATTCCATCATGGTCTTTCTTAACTTCACTATCTTCGCCTATTACCTGAATATCATCAACTTTAATATCAAAATTCTCATAGAGATAGTTAGAGAGTGTAATAGAATCTTCTTGAGTAGGATTACGTTCACATCCAAATATATACCAAGTTTCCTTATATGGTGCTGACCCTTCTGGCTTCTTACGCATTAGAATAGTATTGTTTTTTTCAACTAAGGCAACTAACAGAGTTTTGTTTGGGATATTTTCCATACTTTTATTATATCAAATTTAAAACCTGTTGGTTTACATCTTAGGTCTCGTACTTTTCTCCTTTAAGACATATAAGGATTTTAAAGCAAACCTCTATAGGACTAAAACAACTTACTTCCAACAGAAATGATGAAGGCAATCAAACCTAGAACAAAAAACTTGTACCTGTATTTTGCAAAAGATTCTATTTGATATTTTATAATTGCATTCTTCTCTTTTAATGGACCGCTGAATGATTTATCCAGTATTTTTTCAAGCTTGATTGAAAGGTTTTCAACAAAAATATTTTGTGTAAAATCAAATTCTTTTTTTGATTTTACATGCTCTTGTTCGAGTAAGTCTTTCAACTTCTTAGGATCCTCCTGAACAATTTTTTCGTTCTCTTTGTTTGATAAAACCAACTTGATGGTTTTTAATATCTGAGGAATAAGGAAATCATTATCATACTTATCTAAATTTATTTTAAATTCTTTTAGTAATTCTCCTTTATCATTTTCAAAAATACTTTTTCTTAGAGAATCTCTGTACTTTTTATAAAGAATCAATAAAATACAACAAACTAAAAAAATAATCGAAAGAATTGTAGTTATACTAAAAAGAAGATTCACACCATTATTTGTTGAATAGACTAAAACAAATGCTGCTAAAATAGCTATAGCTGAAGTTAAAATATAATTATCAATTTTTTCTAGTTCTTCTTTCATTTTTATTTCTTATAAATATTAATAGAGTTACATACCTCACCCATAGGACTCTATCACTGGTTCTTTTTGCAATGCAAAAAGCCCTTCAACACAGCATCCTTCGT
>JAOQAL010000769.1 GCA_025963615.1 Chitinophagaceae bacterium
ATACAGGCTGATATCAAAATGGAAAATCCGGCTATCGTGGTGGAACGAATCCTCAAAGGAAAAAACATTTCCCTCAACGAGTTCGTTAAGTTGCCGTTTCAGATAATACTGTTTCTCTTTGGTATAATATTTTAACACTTCATCGCCGGGTACAGGATTATCACAACCAATAATTTTCAGAAACCGCATTCCACCTGCATTAAATGATAACAGCTTCTTATCCATATCCAGGTATAAGATCAGGTCGGGCATATTTTCAACCAATATGGCCAGGTCAATATCATTCACATTAAATTGCATACACTGTCTTTAATTTTTAATTAAATACTGTAATTAAAAATCTCAATGCGCCATTGCACATTATTAAACAGTGGGAGGTTAATATTCTTTTCTAAAAGCAGTTGGCAGAAAACTCTATGCAGGAATTACCAATTATTTTTTACCTGATCATTGCGCCGTTCCACCCTGGCGGGTGGGCGAGCCTTCCATTCAGGGTCGTAATGTATGAAAATGGCTAACCAAATAGTACGGGAAAGCCGCATCAGCAAAGGTTGTAAAGCCAGCAACAATATAGCATTGACGCCCATCCACCAGAAAAGACGGTTATCATTCAAGGAAATACCGATCAATGCTATCCAGGCAGTAAAATCCGCGGCACAGATCATAAGTGAAAGCCCATAGCTCACGTAAGCGGTGCCATAATAAAATCCCACTTCTGGTTCCAGGGGTTGACCGCATACCGTACAGCAGTCATGCATCTTCATCATATTTTTAAAATCATAGGCATTATGGTACTGGAAAATATTTCCCTGACGGCAGCGGGTGCATTTATTCCTGATCAGGCTGCCTAATAATCCTGGCTTATACTCACTTTTCCCCACAGACATATACCATCGTTTTATTGGTTCGCTGAAATAATATGATATTCCTTCCTGAATTCCTCCGGGGTTTTACCTGCATATTTCTTGAAAAATTTAGTGAAATAAGAATTATCCTGGAAATTCAATTGATTCGCAATCTCCTTTATATTAATATCAGCATTCACTAATAACCGTTTTGCTTCCAGTACAATACGGTCCCGTATTACTTCACCAGCAGATTTCCCCAGTAAATCCCTGCAAAGTGCATTCAGATAGTTGGGGGTAATATATAACAGTGCCGCATATTCGCCTGGTAGCTTCAGTTGCGCATAATTTTCATTGACAAACTTCTGGAAATTCCGGAGTACCGTATAACCCTGCTTAGCCAATTGCTTTAACCTGCCCGATTCAATTTGCCGGCTTACGACAATAAAAAGCTGCAACAGCAGGGTACGGATCATATCTGTCGCGTGGCTTTTCATGTGCTTTAATTCCAATAATAATTTTTCAAACAATTCCTTTACTTCCTGCTGTGCTTCCCTGGATAGCTGGATTACCTGATGCTCACCATAACCGCCAAAAAACGGGAAACGTTCCAGATAATGTGTTCCTGTAAAAAGAGAATGGAAAAAACTTTCCGAAAAATTGACGATATAGCCATCCGTGTGACCCGAAAAATTCCAGTTATGCACTTGTCCGGGGTTCATGAAATATATCTGTCCCGGCTTCACTGAAAAGGAGGTAAAATCTATACCCTGCTCACCAGCACCTTTAGTAAAGAAAACAAGATGATAAAAAGAATGGCCATGCGGCTGAAGCAAATAGCCCCTTTGGGCAAGGTACTCGCTAAAGCGGGAAACAATAAACTCTTCGGGGTTACCGTCATTTCCCTTGATAGTACAAATTGAATATACCGGTAATTGTTTCTTTGCCATTTCAGCCGCAAAGGTATGGCAGCAATATAACCTGTTCATTGTACTATTCAGGTCCTTTGTGGCACTTTTTACCGATACCTGAATAATGCCACAGACAACATAGAGAGAAAGCTGCGAGCTGCAAGCTGCGAGCTGCGAGACTGAAGTCAGTTACAGAACTAAGAAAGCTGCAAGCTGCTAGCTTTGAGCTTCGAGACTGAAGTCAGTTACAGAACTATAGGTCTCGAAGCTAGCAGCTTATAGCTCGAAGCTTTTCTTAACTTACGGGACTATTGGTCTTGAAGCCTGAAGCTCATAGCTCGAAGCTTTAAAGAAAGCTGCGATCCTTATAAAGCGATCCGCCAACATCAAGTTCTGACTTTCAGGCTTTGAGGATCATATAACGGGCCTTTAGCTATTTTACCAGAAATCCAGTTTCCAAATACCAGTATTTCTGTTTGCTGGCCAATCACTGCCAACTCAACAGGCAAATAGGCAAAGGCGATGGATGCACCGATGCTTGCTCCATAAGCACCCGACGTAACGCGGCCTGATATTTTACCATCTACCCGCACCGGTTCGTTACTTAACACGATCGCTTTGGGATCGTCGAGTATTATCGTTACCAGCTTCTTCTTGTTACTATGTTCAAGCAATGCCTTTTTGCCAAAAAAGTCTTTGTCCCTGGCAACCGCAAAACTTAATCCCGCTTCATGCGGTGTTTCATCCGTACTGATATCGGCTCCCCAATAGAGATAGCCTTTTTCGGCACGCAGTGAATCAATGGCTTTATAACCACAGGCAACGATACCAGATTCCTGCCCGGCTTCCCAAAGCAAATTCCATAACGCTAATCCATTTTCCACGCTGGCGTAAATTTCATAACCTAATTCTCCAACAAACGTGACACGGACTAACTGCACCGGGAATTCCCCGATATTAATTTCACGCATGGTCAAAAAAGGCATTGCCTTCGTTGATAGATCTGCGTTAGTTAGTTTGGATAACATTTCCCGGACGGACGGGCCCCATATTCCGAAGCAGGTAAGTGAGGCTGTTACATCATTTAAAACAACGGATCCATCGGAAGGCAAATGGTCAGTGAGCCAGGCCATATCATGACTATTCAAAGAAGTTCCCGAGATCATCCGGAAGGTATTGGCATCTATTTGCGTAATAGTGATATCACTTTCAATGCCACCCCGTTCATTCAGCATTTGTGTGTAGGTAACATGTCCTGGTCCTTTATTGATCTTATTCGCACATAAAAATTC
>JAOQAL010000781.1 GCA_025963615.1 Chitinophagaceae bacterium
ATTGCCCTGTTAACTTTTCAATAATCAATGCGAGCAATACATAGTTGGTATTGGAATAACTGAATCTTCTATTGGGTTGCGCTTCTTTATTGGGTTTGTTAGTAAAAAGAGAATTTAAAACATCCTGGTTAGTCGCCATTTTGGTTTTATCCCATTTCATCGCCTCCAGATAATGAACATAATTAGGCAGTCCGCTGCGATGATTTAAAAGAGTTTTAACAGTCACGCCAGGGTAAGGAAATCCAGGGAAAAATTTGCCTAACGTATCCTGGAGAGCTAGTTTGCCTTGTTGCACCAATTGCAAAACAGCCATTCCTGTAAATGTTTTTGAAGCCGAAGCAATGTGCATGGGGGTTTCGGAAGTCAGGGAATCTTTAAGCCGCAGGTCGCGGAAACCCTTGTAATTTTCATAAACAATGTTCCCGTTTTTTGCTACGAGTATTCCCCCATTAAATCCTTTATTTAATAACCGGGCATCAAAATACTTTTTCAGTAAATCATGATAAAAGAGATACTCCCGGGTGCTGAGTTTGCCAATATTCGATGATACTTTCCGTATGGTATCTTCTTTGGGAGTGGGGGTTGTCTGCTGGCTTAATGAGTTACAGCCACTTACAAAAAATGTAATAACGATGATAGCGTATAAGATGGTTTTCAAAGGGATTCTATTTTTGAGGTTATGGGCAAAGGTATCCCATGCTTTAGAAAGAACGTAATATTTAGCACTTTATTTTTCCCTACTTATCCAGATATTTGCAGAATTATGGAAGCAGAAAAAACGAGTTACCCCAAAGAAAAAGTCCGCATACTATTTTTAGAGAATATCAGTGACACGGCCGTAAAAAACTTCAGACAAAATGGGTACACAAAAATTGAAAAAATTTCAAAAGCTCTTACCGAAACTGATCTGATCCGTGAGATAAAAGATGTGCATATACTGGGCATCCGTTCCAAAACAAAGATAACCGCGAATGTATTGGAGGCCGCGAAGAAGTTGCAGTCCATTGGTTGCTTTTGTATCGGTGTTAACCAGGTTGATTTGAAAACGGCTACGCAACGGGGGGTCACTGTTTTCAACGCTCCTTATTCCAATACCCGATCCGTGGCGGAATTGGTCATTGGCGCCGCCATCATGCTCATACGCCGCATACCCGATAAAAATAAAGCGGCCCATGAAGGGATCTGGATGAAAGAAGCCAAGGGCAGTTATGAACTACGGGGGAAAACACTCGGTATTATTGGTTATGGAAATATCGGGTCGCAGGTAAGTGTATTGGCGGAAGGAATGGGAATGAAAGTCAGGTTTTATGATGTAGAGACTAAACTGCCACTGGGGAATGCTGAAGATGCGCGTTCCTTAAAAGAACTGGTAGGCAATTCCGATGTGATTACCCTGCATGTGCCTGACACGGCGCAAACAAAAAATTTTATTAATAAAAACGTCCTGAAAAATTTCAAGAAGGGTTCCATACTTATAAATTATGCAAGGGGTGAAGTGGTCGATCTTGACGCGTTACGTAAATGTATAATTGACGAACAGATCGGTGGCGCGGCGATTGATGTATTCCCCTGGGAGCCTGAAAAAAATGGCGATCGGTTTGAAACGCCAATCCAGAATTTGCCCAATGTAATTTTAACACCCCATATCGGAGGTTCTACCGAAGAGGCGCAACAAAATATCGGCGAAGACGTTAGTGTTAAGCTGTTTAATTACCTGGAGAAAGGTATTACATTCGGATCGCACACGGTACCGGGTCTGTCATTGCCGCCACAGGAAAAAGGACATCGCATCCTGCATATTCATAAGAATGTGCCGGGAGTTTTATCAGAAATCAATACGCAACTTTCAAAATATAATATTAATATACTGGCCCAGTATTTGAAAACGAATGATGATATCGGGTATGTAGTATTAGATGTTGACAGAAAGCTCTCCTCAACAGCATTTCAATTGCTCAGGGGTGTGAAAGAAACGATTAAAGTGAGAATGCTTTATTAAATCCGACAATGGCAAACGACACAATTAAAAATTTATTGGAAGCATTGCAGCTATCTCCTGACAATGTTCCGTTGCGCCTGCATGTAGCAGACCTTTTACTGAATGATCAAAAGTATGAAGAGGCCGGGCAGCAGTTCCGGGAGGTTTTGAAAAAAAGTTATGGGAATGCGAGAGCCCAGTTAGGGCTAGCGAACTGTTATTTTAATACAGAAAAATATTCTGCTGCCATTATTATTTACGAACAGTTGCCTGATAAGCTATCTACGGAGGACCGGGTTCGTTATGTAAAATGCCTGGTAAAAGAAAATTCTTTACAACAGGCCATAGAAGTGTACCAGAAAATACTGGCGATGGATCCGCTTTTCAGCGATGAAGAGATTGATAGTTATTTACGGTTGCCATCCTCCTCCCTGGGCGATGAATTAACAGAAGATGACTTTGATGAAGACAGTTCTTATTTCATGGAAAAGCCGAAATGGAAATTCCAGGATGTAGGCGGAATGCAGCGTGTAAAAGAAGAAATATCGATCAAGATCATTCAGCCATTAAAGAACCCGGATCTCTATAAAGCATTCGGGAAGAAAACCGGTGGCGGCATTTTATTATATGGACCACCCGGTTGCGGTAAAACATTTATTGCCAAAGCGACTGCCGGAGAAATCGATGCCAAGTTTATTAATATCGGGTTGCATGATATACTGGATATGTGGGTAGGCAATAGTGAAAAAAATCTGCATGAAATTTTTGAGATGGCCCGCCGCAATACACCCTGTGTATTGTTTTTTGATGAAGTTGATGCCATCGGCGCCAGCCGCAGCGATCTGAAACAATCCGCCATGCGGCATGTTATTAACCAGTTTTTAGCGGAGCTGGATGGCGTTGAATCGGATAATGAAGGGGTCTTAATCCTTGCGGCTACCAATGCTCCGTGGAGTGTTGATCCGGCCTTCCGTCGCCCGGGCCGTTTTGATCGTATCATTTTTGTTGAACCGCCTGACGAGGCTGCCCGCAAAGACATCTTAAAATCAATACTGGCAGGCAAACCAGTTGGCGATATCGATACCGCGAAAATTGCCGCAGCCGCCCAGGAATATTCCGGTGCCGATCTGCATGCAGCCATTGATATAGCCGTGGAAGATAAATTAAGAGAATCCATGAGCAAGGGAAGTATACAGCCTCTTACTACAAAAGATTTGTTGAAAGCGGTTAAACAACATCGCCCTACAACTGTGGAGTGGTTTTCATCGGCCCGCAATTACGCATTGTATGCAAATGAATCAGGTTTATACGACGACATTCTGAAGTACCTGAAAATAAAAAAATAAATGGCTGAGATTACAGGCTATCTTGACCGGGCGAATTTACTGCTGAACCAGGGAAGACCGAAAGAGGCTGGCGATTGGGTGAGAAAAGTGCTGGAAGCAGAACCTGAAAATGATTATGCTTTATCTGTTTTAAGCCGATGCTATTTAAATACCAAAGAATTTGACAAAGGGATTGATGTAATAAAGAAAGCGATCCATATTGATCCCACCGAGCCACATTATCATTACCTCGCGGCTTTTGGTTATTACCAGAAAAATGAACGGGATCTTGCCCAAAAGTACCTGCAACAGGCCATTCAACTGAATCCTTATTATGCTGAGTATTTTGGATTATTGGCCTATTTATGTTTAGATAGAAATGATTTTAAAGAAGCATTGAAAAATGCTGACCAGGGTCTCTCGGTTGATTCCGAAAATATTACCTGCCTGAATGCCCGGTCAACCGCACTGAATAAACTGAAATTGACCGATGATGCTATTGCAACCATGCAAAATGCATTGGCCATGGATCCTGATAACGAATTTACCCATGTAACCATGGGTTGGAATTTTTTAGAAAAGGGAAAACATAAAAATGCCGCCATGCATTTCCGGGAAGCGTTGCGCATTAACCCGGACTATCAAAATGCAAAAGTTGGATTAAAGGAAGCGCTGAAGTCAAAAATAGCGCCTTACCGGTGGTTGTTGCAGTATGGATTTTGGTTACGGAATAAAGGCAAGCAATTCCGGTGGGGTTTTATAATCGCGATTTTTATAGGGGTCCGGATCATCATTGCGTTGAGCCACGAAACACCGGGATTTGAGAAAATCGGGATCCTGGTAGCGGCTCTTTACTTTTTAATGGTGGCCACTTCCTGGATTATTAATCCCTTGGCCAATGTGTTTCTTCTATTGCATAAAGAAGGTAAATATGCTTTAACTGATTCGGAGAAATGGAATGCCATTGCTTTTGCCGGTTGTATCCTTGCAGGAGCCGGGGTCATCTGCCTTACTGCGTTTACGGGGGATCGGGATCAATCGGCGGACTACCTGGTAAGCGGGCTCATCCTGGTGTCTCTTTGCATCCCGATGGGACATATGAATTTCCCGGTCAAACTAAAGCGGAATTCTTTTTCTCAATGGATCGAGATTGCTTTGATCGTTTTCGCCCTCGCGTCGGTGATCTGTGCCTTGACCGGTTTTAGCGCTATAGCGATTGTTTTTACTATTTATTTGGTGCTGTTTGTAATATACACCTGGGCCAAAGCTTTCTGAAACATGGAATTCTTCGCCATAATTATTGAAAATTTCCATCGGGCGATATCGTTCGTACATACCAGTTATATAGCGATCTGCCCGCGAAAGCAGAACCTGGTTTTTCAATGCCGCCGTTGATTCGCTACGTTTTTTTGAGAATTTTTTTTGCCCGGGAACGGAAGGCAGCAGATTCATAATCCCAGCGTTCTTCAATAACCAATTTCAATTCATTTCTAATTTCAGGGTACTGGTGGGAAAGATTTTCCAGGATGGTTAATGAAAATGCTTTAATAGCAACAGCCTCATCCGGGGAAGCAATATAACGGAAACAGGTATCCATTACTTCACCATGAAATTTTTCCGGGATTTGTATTTGCTGCAAGAACCTGACTGTATTTCTTTTTACCGCATCATGAATTGCGGGTTTCTTCAGGTTCTTTATCAGCCTGGCAAAATGTTTCTTAACCAGCGGAGGATGATTAATAACAGCACAACCCAGTGGCCAGGCAGCCCGCTGAACAACCCGGTATTCGTCATGCAGGAAAAGCTGCAACAGGTCATTAAAGCGTTGCTGGTCGCTCCCGATCCATTTCAGGATCCGCTCACAGTTGGCTTTTGAATGTTCTTTGAGTAGCTGTTCCCGCAAGTTCATGCTATGAATTTATTTTAAAATTTGCTCCTAAAATAGCTGGCTTTTTTTATTTTTTACAAATGAAGAAATAAAAAAGGCGGCCCCTGGCCACCTTTGAAAAAATAAATTGAGTGAAATGAATTAATCCCTTCTGTTGCCGAATAAGCGTAAAATGAAAAGGAAAAGGTTGATAAAATCCAGGTAGAGGGTTAAGGCACCCATGATCGATCTTTTTTTAACTTCAACAGCAGGTGCGCCTTCATATTCAATTCCTTGACCAATATGTTTTAATTTTTGAACATCATAGGCTGTTAATCCAGTAAATACCATGACACCGATAAAGCTGATAATATAATCCATGGTACCGTTTTGAAGGAATAAATTGATCAGCGAAGCGATGATGATACCGATGAGGCCCATCATCATGATGCGGCCAAAGGAGGTAAGGTCCTTATTGGTTGTATAACCCATTACAGCCATAACGCCGAACATCGCGGCAGCAGATAAGAAACAGCCCAGTACGGAACCCGGTGTATACTGAAGCAGGATAAAGCTGAAGCTGATGCCGGTAATAGCGGAATAGAGAATAAAAAGCATCAGGAGAACCGGAGCGGAAAGCCTGGCATAGCCGAAAGACATTAGTAGTACGAAACCCAGGGGTGCGAACATGACGATATAACCCAGGGCATTCAAACCTCCGGTAGTTTGATTAATTAAATAAGCCATCAATTCCGTGTTGTTAGCGAATAGATAAGCGAACAAGGCGGATACGGCCAGCGCAATAAACATATAAGAAAAAACATTCGCCATAAATTTCTTGACGCCTGTTTGTTCTGCAGCCTGCGATATAGTATAATTTGTAATTGGCGTGCTGCGATTCTGTAAATCCATTTTCATTTAAGATTTAGTGAGGCACAAAGATATTACAAGTATCAATTGGTCTGCAACAGCCAGAAATAAAGGTAGTTAATTTTCTTATAATTTATATTATGTTAAGCAGGCCCTCCTCCCTAACCCCTTCAGTACAAAGGAAAAAAGAATTAGCTGGGCTTCTCTGCGTGAGAACTACGGAGACATTATACAGGTAGAAGATCGTTTTATTTTGTAAATTCATAATACCTTGCCACTTTTACAAAAGTGACCAAGCCTGCCCCTATCTGATTCCAAGGATAATTTTTAAAAACAAGATCAAATGAACTCCTCCGAAAAGCAGGCAGCTATAGAGGCTCTGACTATAGTAATGACTGACAAACTTATGTACTACAATGAG
>JAOQAL010000785.1 GCA_025963615.1 Chitinophagaceae bacterium
AGAATTAGCCGCCCGGGTTTGAGGCAATATTCAAAGCCGGCTGATTTCCGCCGTGTCAAGAATGGTCTGGGGGTAGCTATTATTTCTACATCCAAAGGTGTGATGACAGATAAAGAAGCCAAGGCGCAGAACGTGGGTGGTGAAGTGTTGTGCTTCATTTATTAAAATAGTTTAGCAGATAGCGTTGCTGATACATTAAGCCAAACCTATATAGGCTGACCGGTCGGTAACTAATATTTATAACGTATAATTTAAAACTTTTCTCATGTCTCGTATAGGAAAAAAACCAGTTCCGGTTCCGGGTGGCGTTACGGCTACTTTAAGTAACGAAAACGTACTTACAGTAAAAGGACCCAAGGGCGAATTGAAGCAGGCGATTGACCGTGATATAACGGTTGAAATAAAGGATGGCACCATTAATTTTGCCCGTCCAACTGACCAGATCCGTCATCGTGCTTTACACGGCCTGTACCGTTCATTGGCTTCTAACCTTATTAAAGGTGTAACGGAAGGATATACCCGCAAACTGGAATTGATCGGTGTGGGTTTTAAAGCATCCAACCAGGGTAACCTGCTGGATCTGGCTTTAGGCTTTTCGCATAATATTGTTTTTGAAATTCCGAAAGAACTTAAAATAGCAACAGCCCAGGAAAAAGGTCAGAACCCGACAATCACGCTGGAAGGTATTGACAAACAACTGATCGGCCAGGTAGCGGCTAAAATCCGGGGGTTCCGTAAGCCGGAACCGTACAAAGGAAAAGGGGTACGCTATGTTGGTGAAGTGGTTCGTAAGAAAGCTGGTAAAGCGGCTGGTAAATAAAGGGTAGCTTTCGGTGTTTGAGGCTTGAGTTAAAACCCGCTTCCCGACATTGAAAACTATCGACAAACATCAAACAATAGATCCTGGCAACCCGATCGCTATCGGGTAGGATTGCAAATAAAAAAGAGATGAACGCAAAAAATAAAACACAGAGAAGGCAGAATATCCGGTTTGGCATCCGCGCCAAAATAAGTGGTTCAACAGAAAAGCCACGTCTGTCTGTTTTCAGAAGCAACAGCGAGATATATGCTCAGCTGATTGATGATACCAAGGGACAAACTTTGGCCTCAGCTTCTTCAAAAGACAAAGAAATATTGGCCCAAAAAGTGAATAAAACTGAAAAAAGTAAATTGGTTGGCGCGGCCATTGCCCGTAAAGCGGGCGAGATTGGATTGAAAGCTGTAACATTTGACCGGGGCGGCTATTTGTACCATGGCCGGGTGAAGGCAGTAGCGGAAGGTGCCAGGGAAGGCGGCTTACAATTTTAAATGGCGGACTGCGGATTTTAGATTTATTCTAAGCTCTGCTACAACGCATCGACCGGAAACCATAATCTAAAATCGCAAATCGAAATAAATGTCAAAAGTCAATTACAAAAAAGTAAAAGCAGGCGACCTGGAACTGAAAGATAAAGTGGTTGGGATTAACCGGGTGGTTAAGACTACCAAAGGTGGCCGTGCTTTCAGTTTTTCTGCTCTTGTAGTAGTAGGTAATGAGAATGGTGTAGTAGGACATGGTTTGGGTAAGGCCAAAGAAGTGCAGGAAGCTATTACAAAAGGAATTGAAGATGCAAAAAAGAACCTGATCAAGGTTCCGGTAATGCATGGTACTATTCCTCATGACCAATGGGCTAAAGAAGGCGCTGCCAAGGTATTGATAAAACCAGCCGCTCATGGTACAGGTGTAATAGCAGGAGGCAGCATGCGTGCCGTGCTGGAAAGTGCCGGCATTACAGACGTATTGGCGAAATCATTAGGTTCCGCTAATCCGCATAACGTGGTAAAAGCTACTTTTAAGGCATTGGCCTTATTACGGGAGCCGATCAATATAGCCAAGACAAGAACCATTAGCTTGAAAAAAGTGTTCAACGGTTAATTTGTCCGCGGGTAGGATGAAGGGTTGATTGGACCCGGAAATCAAAATACAGAACACGAAATAAAATAGTAATGAAAAAGATCAAAGTAACTTTAATAAAGAGTCCTATTGACAGGCCAGAGCGTCAAAAGCAGACATTGAGAGCCTTGGGTTTAAATAAGACCAATTCTTCAAAAGAAATTGAAGCTACACCACAAATTCTGGGTATGGTGCGTAAAGTAACCCACCTGGTGAAAGTGGAAGAAGCATAGAAATGTAAAATGAAGAATAGAAAATGTAAAATATTAAACGACATTTTACATTCTTCCTTTTAGATTATACATTTAATATTTAAAGCGAGGGGCGATTTCCCCGTAAGTTCAAAATCAGAATAAAATGAAATTACATGAATTAAGGCCGGCTAAAGGCGCGGTACACAAAGTAAAAAGAATTGGACGTGGTGATGGTTCAGGCCATGGTGGCACCTCAACAAAAGGTACCAAAGGTGGACAGAGCCGTACCGGTTATAAAAGGAAAATGGCTCACGAAGGTGGCCAGATGCCCATTCAGCGCCGTATCCCAAAACGGGGGTTCAATAATTTTCACCGGGTAGAGTATAAAGTTTTAAATCTTGGCCAGCTCGACCAGTTGATAGAAAAGTATGAACTGAAGGAGATCTCCGTGGAAAGCCTTTATATCAATGGATTGATCAGCC
Organism: Chitinophagaceae bacterium; assembly: GCA_025963615.1. Lineage (GTDB taxonomy): Bacteria > Bacteroidota > Bacteroidia > Chitinophagales > Chitinophagaceae > JAFDYH01. The sequence continues at coordinate 2,610 of JAOQAL010000785.1, forward strand.
AGACGGATAAAATAAAAATTCTTGGCACCGGTGAGTTAAAAGCAAAGCTTCCCTTCAGGATAAACGCAATAAGCGGCAAAGCCAAATCGGCTATTGAGGGGGCTGGAGGAACCGTGGAGATTGTGTAAAGTAATTTGTACCTTGCAGAGGCGCATCTGAAAATGCGTCTTTTTACATTTTAGAAAGTGCTTAAACTTCTATAATTCCCGTGAAGAAATTCATCCAGACATTCAAAAATATTTGGGGCATCGAAGAACTGAGAAGTAAAATTCTCTTTACTCTGCTTCTCATAATGATCTACCGTGTGGGAACACACGTTACCTTGCCCGGCATAGACCCTAATAAACTGGAGCAGTTTGGCAAAGCTGCCACCGGCGGGATGCTCGGTTTGATTGATACATTTGCAGGAGGCGCTTTTTCACAGGCATCTATTTTTGCGCTAGGGATCATGCCCTATATCTCTGCGTCCATTTTCATGCAGTTGATGACGGTACTGGTGCCTACTTTTCAGAAAATGCAAAAGGAGGGTGATAGCGGCCGTAAAAAAATCAATCAATATACCCGATACCTTACGATAGGTGTTACCCTGGTTCAGGCATCAGCGTATGTGAAATACCTGACTGAGATGACAAGGCAAAGTGGTGCTATTATGGAGGGATTTACCGGTTATTTCTGGTTGTCTACTGTAATAGTCCTTACAGCCGGTACCTTATTTGTAATGTGGATGGGTGAACGAATTACAGATAAAGGACTTGGCAATGGTACTTCGCTTATCATCATGATCGGTATTCTTGCGCGTTTACCACAATCCTTTATGCAGGAACTGACTGCGAAATCGGTTCGTAGCGGCCAGATATTAATATTCATTATTGAAATAGCGGTATTGATCTTCATCATTCTTGGTTGCGTGCTGCTGATCCAGGGCACCCGGAAGATACCGGTGAATTACGCGAAACAAATTGTGGGTAACCGCCAATTTGGGGGCGCAAGACAATTTTTACCGATCAAGGTAAACAGCGCCGGTGTTATGCCGATCATCTTCGCCCAGGCGATCATGTTTTTGCCCACTTTATTTTCTTATACCAACTCAGATACGGCGAAAGGAATCGGTAGAATATTTTCCGACCATGCTAACGGCTGGTATATGCTGGTGTATGCTGCAGTAGTCATTGGGTTTACTTTTCTCTATACGGCGTTAATCTTTAATCCAAAACAAATCGCTGATAACCTGAAGCAGAATAATGGATTTATTCCCGGTGTAAAGCCTGGTCAGCCTACTACGGATTATATAGGTTCCATTATGGATAAGATTACATTACCGGGAGCCTTCTTACTTGCTTTCGTAGGTATTCTGCCTGGTTTTGCAAAATTGCTGGGTGTTACGCAGGGCTTCTCTACGTTTTTCGGTGGCACCTCGTTATTGATCATGGTCGGGGTGGTTCTTGATACGTTGCAGCAGATCGAAACACAGTTGCTGATGCGCCAGTATGATGGCTTGATGAAGAGCGGACGCATACAGGGAAGACAAACCGCTAACCAGATTCAAATGTAAAGTCTCAGTTATTAAATAGTTCGAAACCTGGTGAGTTGTTGCTTGCCGGGTTTTGTTGTATAAAAAGGATATTTGCAGCATGATTATTTATAAAACAAATGATGAAGTAGAGTTGATGCGGAAAAGCGCTTTGCTGGTAAGCAAAACGTTGACCGAGGTGGCGAAGATTTTGCGTCCCGGGATTACTACGTTTTCTATTGACAAGTTGATTGGAGAATTTGTAAAGGACCATCACGCGATTCCTTCTTTTTTAAATTATAAGGGATATCCCTTTAATTCCTGTACCTCGGTGAATGATGTGGTGGTACACGGTTTCCCGAATAAGCAGGAATTAAAAGAAGGAGATATCGTATCAGTTGATATTGGTGTGATATTGAATGGCTGGCATGGTGATCATGCCTACACCTTCGCGGTCGGTGAGCAGAAAGATGAGGTCTTGCAACTGATTAAAGTAACCAAGGAATCCCTGTACAAAGGAATTGAAAAAGCGGTTGAAGGTAACCGTATTGGAGATATCGCTTTTGCTATACAGGAGCATACGGAAAAAAAACATGGCTATGGTGTGGTTCGTGAATTAGTAGGTCATGGTTTAGGAAGAAGCATGCACGAAGATCCGCAGATGCCGAATTACGGTAAAAGAGGGAGTGGATCTAAACTGAAAGAAGGACTTGTATTGGCCATTGAACCGATGATTAACCTGGGCAAAAAGGATGTTTATACTGAGGATGATGGCTGGACAGTCAGAACCCTGGATCACAAACCCTCTGTACATTTTGAACATGATGTGTGGGTGCGGAAAACAAAAGCCGATATACTTTCTGATTACAGCATTATTGAAGCGGCCGAAAAAGCAAATAAAAACCTGATGATAGCCTCCTGATCAGACCGGGCGGGTCGGGTCCGGGGACTATCTTTCTCCTCATAAATGTCAAAGCAACTCGTTGTTATAGGTGGTGGTGCGGCATGCTTTTTCTGTGCCATCAATGCGGCACGCCTGAATCCTGCATTGAAAGTTACCCTATTAGAAAAATCTGGTAAGCTTTTATCAAAAGTAAAAGTAAGCGGCGGCGGCCGTTGCAATGTCACCCATCATTGTTTTGACATTGCGGAAATGAGCAGACGTTATCCCCGCGGCCATCATTTTGTAAAGAAAACTTTTCACCAGTTTTTTACAACCAATACCATAGAATGGTTTGAAGAAAGAGGCGTAAAATTAAAGACGGAGAAAGATGGCCGGATGTTTCCGGTTACTGATTCTTCGCAAACGGTTATTGATTGTCTGATGAAGGAAGCGGATAAGCAGGGCGTTGAAATAAAAATGAATTCGGAAGTTAAAAACATGATTTACCAGGAAGGAAAGTTTCTTCTTGAGCTCGCCCACCCGGTAACCAGCGCGTCCCGGCCCGATAGCGACGGGGTATTGAATGCCGACTATCTTACGATCGCCACTGGCGGGTATCCAAAATCAGCTATGTTCGGCTGGATAAAAAAAGCCGGGCATTCCATAGAAGACCCGGTGCCATCCTTATTTACATTTAATCTTCCTGGTAATCCTATTACCCAACTGATGGGCGTAAGCGTAGAAAAAGCAATCGTAAAAATTACCGGCACAAAATTGATGGAAGAAGGGCCGGTATTGATTACGCACTGGGGATTAAGCGGTCCTGCTATTTTGCGACTGAGTGCCTGGGGTGCCAGGGAATTGGCAGCCTGCAACTGGCAATTCGCGGTTCATATCAGTTGGTTGCCTGATTATAATGAACAAACTTTGCGGGAAAGATTTTTGCAAATAAGAAATGAGTCGGCTTCACAAAAAGTGATGAACAAAAATAAATTGGGTTTACCGCAACGGCTGTGGGAATTTTTGGTACAACAGTCAGGGATCAGCGATCAAATAAGATGGTCGGATTTGCCGGCCCGGGAACAAAACAAGCTGGTAAAAAATCTATGCTTGTATGAATGTATGGTAAAGGGCAAGACCACTTTTAAAGAAGAGTTTGTTACAGCCGGTGGTGTTAAGTTAAGTGAGGTGGATGCCAATACCATGATGAGTAAAAAAATACCGGATCTTTTCTTTGCCGGTGAAGTCATAGATGTAGATGGTGTTACCGGTGGTTTCAATTTTCAACATGCCTGGACGAGCGGGTTTATTGCAGGAAAGACTATTGCGTCACTGGCCATATAAACGGATTCTGTTTATCGGTAAATATAAGTTCACAATTCCTGACCCTGTTATCTCTCACCGGTATTTCGAAATAAATTATCCCCTAAACGGGCAAATACTAAATAAAACGAATAAATTCAATTTCTTAATACAAGGAATGCAATGAGTATTTTTTGTCAAAGGAGGTCTCTTTACTGTATATCCATTTTTTTAAGCCACCAAACGATTAGTTATGTCATCTAAGAAAAGAAATATTTCAAGGCGAAATTTTGTAAGGAACGCCTCCTTGGCCATGGGCGGTATTATGATCGTACCGCGGCATGTATTGGGCCGGGGTTTTATCGCCCCGAGTGACAAATTGAACATAGCCGGTATCGGGGCTGGTGGTAAGGGCGAAGATGATCTGAAGAATTTTTCACAAAGCCCCAAAGTGAATGTGGTAGCGCTTTGCGATGTAGATGATAACAGGGCGTTGAAATCAAAACAGCGTTTTCCAAAGGCAAAATTTTATAAGGACTTCCGGGAGTTGTTGGACAAGGAAAAGAATACTATCGATGCCTGTTCGGTTTCCACACCGGATAATATTCATGCTATCGCAGCCTTATCGGCCATGCAACTGGGCAAGCACGTCTATTGTCAGAAGCCGCTTACGCATGACATTTATGAAGCCAGGCAAATGGCGGAAGCTGTTAAAAAATATAAAGTCATTACCCAGATGGGCAACCAGGGTGGGTCAAGCGATGGCGTGAGACAAGCCAAGGAAATGCATGATGCCGGCATGATCGGAGATGTGCATACGGTGTATGTATGGACGAACCGCCCGATCTGGCCGCAAGGGTTGCCTACACCCAAAGGAAATTTTCCCGTACCGAAAGAATTGGACTGGAACCTTTGGATCGGCCCTGCAAAGTATATTGATTATAATCCCGCTTATCATCCCTGGAGTTGGAGGGGCTGGAATGCATTTGGTACCGGAGCCCTGGGTGATATGGCTTGCCATATGATGGATCCTGTTTTCCGCTTGCTACCCATTGATTTTCCAACTGAGGTGGAATGCAGCATACCCACCAGCTGGATGACCAATGGCGAAGAAGCAAAATACCCTGATGGATTTCCGGCCGCCTCCATTATTCATTTAAAATATCCAAGAAAAGATGGCAAGGGGGATATAAAAGTATCCTGGTACGATGGGGGTCTTCTGCCACCATTGCCCGATGAATTATTACCCGGCGAACTATTTGGTGGAGATGATGGCGGCGCTTTGTTTATCGGGAACAAAGGAAAATTAATGGTGGATTGCTATGGTGAAAAGCCAAGATTACTTCCTTCGAAGCTGATGAATGAAACAACCCTGCCCGCGCCAAAAATTGCCCGGGTGCCCGAAGGGCATTACCTGCAATGGGTGAATGCATGCATAGCGGGCTATGGTAATGCAACGACGAGTTCGCCTTTTGAATATGCGGGACCGTTCACAGAAAGTATTCTCATTGGCAACCTGGCGATCAGAAGCTGGAATCTTTCAACCTCTAAAGACAAGGATGGCGATGATGTGTATTCTGGCAGAAAGAAATTGCTATGGGATGCCAAGACCATGCGGATCACCAACTTTGATGAGGCCAATCAGTTTGTAAAAAGAGAATACAGACAGGGCTGGGGTGTATCTATATAAATAATTGGTCCATGAAAAAATACCGTGTAATTCTTTCTTTCAGTCTTGCAGTAGTTGCACTGCAGTTGCAGGCACAGGTTGAACTGTGCAAAGGGGCTTATTTTACCGAAGCTGAAGGGAAAAAATTTCTCGATGAACATGTACCGGCTTCCTTAACCGCATGGAACGAAAGGCGGCAGGAAATAGCCGATCATATCCGGGAAGGAATGGATTTAAAAACAATGCCTCCCAAACCGATTTCATCTCCAGTCATAAATAATAAGCATACACTGGATGGTTATAGCGTAGAGAATGTATCATTTGAAAGTTTACCGGGCTTTTATGTCACAGGAAATTTATACCGCCCGCTCAAAAAACAAAAATCCTATGCCGCCATTCTTTCGCCACATGGTCATTGGAATAATCCTGATGGCCGTTTCCAGGAGCAAACTCAGATACGTTGCGCGACATTAGCCCGTATGGGAGCCGTTGTGTTTACCTGGGATATGGTGGGTCATGGCGATTCAAAACAATGCAACCACAGCTTGACAAAAGCATTGAAACTACAAACCATCAATAGCACCAGGGCGTTGGATTTTTTATTATCACTGCCCGGTGTAGACGCGGAAAGAATTGGGATAACCGGAGAATCCGGTGGTGGCACACAAACATTTTTATTAACCGCCCTGGACCCGCGGATAAAAGTCGCCGTGCCCTGTGTAATGGTATCGGCCCATTTCTTTGGAGGTTGTACCTGCGAAAGCGGGATGCCCATTCATAAAAAAGGAAACTATCAAACGAACAACACGGAGATAGCGGCACTTACCGCGCCCCGGCCCATGCTGCTTATATCCGATGGCGACGACTGGACAAAGAATACACCGCAGGTTGAATTTCCCTTCCTGCAAAACATCTATAAACTGATGGGTAAGGAAACGAATATCGGATATGCCCATCTGGCCAATGAGAAACATGACTATGGCCCTTCCAAACGCAAACCCATGTATCTCTTTATGGCAAAATATCTTGGATTAGATATTGCGTTGGTGAATGATGCGAATGGAAATATTGATGAAACCCATTCAAAAGTTTTACTACAGAAAGATCTTGAAGTATTTAATGCTTCTCATCCCCGTCCTGTCAATGCTGTGATGGGTGATGAGGCAGTCAATAAATTACTATAAAGTAGGTCATGGTTGCAGTTCCATAATATTTCACGCAAAGGGCGCAAAGATGCAGAGAACGCAAAGAAGTGAACTGTTAAGAGCTCACTGCAGCCGGAAATCCAACCATAAACTATAAACAGTTGTTCGATACGCTGGATAATTATTTCTGCCTCGTTAATCATCCAACTGCTTTTTCAGCAACATATAACACCAGGCAGTGAATGGTATCACCAGTAAGAGCAGGAAAACATAAGGGGTCTTAAAAATAATAAACAGCACCAGTGTAATGGATAATAAATAAACCGGGTAGGCAAAAAACAGGAGTGCTGCCAACACGGAATCAAAATGATCATTATGGTTACAGCGTTTCCAAACGAAGTTTTTAATTGGAATATATAGCGGGGCATGAATGATAAAGCCCAGCACCGCAGGAATTGCGAAAACAATTTTTTGCAGCAGGGTGGGTGGCTTTTCCAGTAATTTTTTTTGTTTTATAATATCGTCCCGGTCAATTTCTAAAACAAGTGTTTCCAATTGCGCTTTCAAACGGTCATTGAACTCCTGGTATTTTTTTCCATCGGTATGATTGAGGACCATGTCGGTTCCTGAAATGATCCCGCCGAAATTGATAAAAATATTTTTCCCGGATTTTCTGAACGCACTATAGTTAATTCCAACGGGGATCACCTGGAGCGGGATATCTTTTTCCCAACTATTGAAGGCTAATCTGGCCGTTCCTTTTCTCAGCGGGCGGAGATGCCATTCATTGATACATTTTCCTTCACTGAAGATTTGTACGATCCCTTTTTCTTTAAAGATATTTATGCAGTCATCAAAGGTTTTATAATTCTCACCGAGGTTTTCGGTCCCCTCGCTATTGCGGTAAACAGGCAAAAGCTTTATGGATGTCAGCAGTTTTATGTAAAATGGTTTTTTAAATACATCGCCTCTTGCCAGTGCCCAGGTGGGTTGTTCAAATAAGATATCCAGGATAATGCCATCAAGAAATGAGTTCGGATGATTGCACGCAAGCAACAGCGGCCCTTTCATTTTGAGTACGGCGGGATTATTAACAATAATCTTCCGGCAAAAGATCATCATTCCAAGGCGGACAAAAATTTTGAGGCTTTGATAAAGCAGGTTGATTTTTTTTGTGAAAATAAGGAAAACGGGATGCTGGAGGCTGGATACGGGATGCTGGATACTGGATACGGGATACGGGACACTGGATGGCCTTGGCCAAGTAAATATAAATCAAGCCATTGTGGATGAATTATCATATCAAAAAAACCTGCTTCTGTTAACCGTCAAACCCGAAACTTTATTTTATCTTTGCAACCCCGATTTTTAAACCATTCGGGTTATTTAAAATGTCTGAAAACAATATTGTTAACACAAACGCTGAATCACAGGAGCCTGTTTCTGAACCGGTAGCTAATACCGTAGCAGAAACTACTACAGCGACAACAAATGAACCTGTGGAAGCAACCCCGGTTGCTAAATGGGAACCCCCTGTTCAAACTCCGCATGATGATTTTGACTGGAGTATTGATAAACGCAATGTAGCATCGTACACCAAGGGCGAAAAAGAAAAGTACGATAAAGTGTACGAAAACACTTTTGTTCAG
>JAOQAL010000809.1 GCA_025963615.1 Chitinophagaceae bacterium
ATTCAAAAAATAGGGGGTATACTTCCAATACTACGATTTTTGGATGCAAGATTTTTAAATAAGTTCTTAACATAAACTCCGTTTGAACTGGTGTTTGTGCACTAGATCCTAAATTAAAGCAGCGATATCCGTAGGCTGTGAATATTCGTGTATCAAACCCTCGACATGCATGAGAAGAACCACAAAAAAGGATATCAACATTGGAGTAGTTCTTAATGTTTTCGATTCTATTATACAAAAAATTATCGCTCTGATCATTTACAATAATCAAATTACTTCTAAATCTTGCCGGTATGTATTTACCAAAGATTATTAAAAATACCCCGTAGAAGGTGATTGTGAAGCCAACAAAAAAAAATATATTTCTTATAAACTGCCGCATAGTTAAAATTGAAAATAGATAAATGGCGTCTCCTGTGTTGGCATATACATACCTATATAAAAAATTATAAACGAGTAAAAACCCCATCTTATGACCTTGGGCCACGAAATTCCGAGAGAAGCTATAGCATACTTTTCCGTTCTTCCTAACCATTCTATGGTAAAGAAAATAAAAAAATGAACCAGCAATAAACGTGTGTTTTCTATTTGAGGTACCGCAAACGCACTTCTGGATATAATCCTAGATATATACATAAAAGCAGCTCCTAGGTTTTCCGAGCGAAAAAATATCCAGGCGAAGGTAGTAAGCATGAATGTCAGGAGTATTTGCGAAATCTCGTTTAAGCTTGGTAATGACTTATCACTAGCTACGTTGTTCATGTGTACCCTGTTCTTTTTTAATAATAACAGCGGTATAAAATAAATAGCATTTAACGCGCCCCAAGCCAAAAAAGTCCAATTTGCACCATGCCAGAAACCACTTAAAAGGAAAATGATAAACACATTCCTTATTTTTTTTGCGGTGCTTACCCTGCTTCCGCCCAGTGGTATATATACATAGTCGGTAAACCAACTGGTTAACGAGATGTGCCACCTTCGCCAGAACTCGGCGATGTCTCTTGAAAAATAAGGAAACGAAAAATTTTGAAGCAATTCTATGCCAAAGAGTCTTGCAGTTCCAAGCGCGATATCCGAATAACCAGAGAAGTCGGCGTATATCTGTATACTGAAAAATACCGCCCCCAAAATGTGCGTGCTCCCATTATATCCGTTCGAATTCTTAAAAATAATATTTGTATAGAGTGCACAGTTATCAGCGATAATTAATTTTTTAAAAAAGCCCCATAGAATCTGTTTGAGGCCATCAGCTGCTTGTAAGTAATTGAATTGTCTTGGCTTTTTGAACTGTGGCAAGAGATGGTTTGCGCGTTCTATTGGGCCAGCAATTAACAAAGGAAAAAAACTGACGAACAAACCGTATTCAATTAAATTACCTTCCGGCTTGATCTTTCCTTTGTACACATCGATGATATATGATAAGCCATGAAAGGTGTAAAAAGATATACCAAGCGGCAAAACCAACCTCAATGTCCAAAAGCTAGTGTGGATACCCAAATGCGAAATCCCTTCCGTAAATGAGTTCACAAAAAAGTTGAAATATTTGAATATCGCTAGAAAGCCGAGATTCACGGATAAGCTAAGCCAAAGTAAAAGTTTTTTGGTGGCTTGTTGAGGTGAAAGGAATATCTTCATCCCTAAAAAATAATCGAGTAGTGTCGAAAAAATGAGCAGGAACAAAAAGCGGATATCCCAACTTCCATAAAAATAAAAACTAGCAATAAGTAATAGTATATTTTGGATCTTTTTATTGTTCCTAATCGCTAACGTCCAATGCAGAATGAAAATAGTAGGCAGAAATATGGCAAAATTTAAAGAATTAAATAACATTTCACAAAAGATTCAATCAATACAAGAATACCCGGCAAATTAACAATAATTGTTATACACCAGCGTTTTTCCTTAGTCTAGTTAAGTAAGATTGAGCACAGTATAAACTAACGTATCTGAAATACTACCGCTTCATTATGGTTATCAGCCTTTTATAAGCAAAAAAACGCTAAATATGGTAGTGGATTAGACCGATTAAAAAATATCGTTAGACAATCCAAATATTGGATGATTATTGATTTAACCATTAAACTGCGAAACAAATTAGGGTAATTATTCTAGTTATCAACGTACGCACACCACCTGGACTGATTGACCACCGGCGGAAAATAGAATTGATTGATACTGGAATAAGTGGCCGAATAAAGCCGGTCGGCCATTCCAAGACACCATCGCTTTAAGTACAGGAGTTTAATATGTTAACACTTCTTTCAATCCACTATGAATTAAATGGCCATTTAGTTCGCCTGATGATTGAAAGTTATTATTGATAATTTGGGTTTCTACAGGAGCAGAAATTTTATAATACCCTTTAAGCGTATTATTCCTAAAAATTGAGTGGTTGAGTGAACCAATGGAAAATATGGCGTTAGAGGAATCCCGGACATTATCTGCAATTAATATATTATTCGATAATTTACTATTAAGAATATACTCCCCCTCGATTTTTAATAGTTTATAACCTGCAATGTTCGCTTTCGCATGAATCTGATTATTCGAAAAAGTAAGGTTAATTAGCTGTTTTAAATGCACACCCAATGTGCTTTTTGAATTAGTTGATATCTTATTTCCCACTATTTTTATATTTTGAATAGCTACACCGCCAACGGACCCTTGTATATCCATTCCAGCATTGGAACAGTTTTTAATAACATTATTGAAGACATTTATATCTTGGAACGATGTATTTCGCACCGCTCCACCTGCAATTATACCGATTCCCACAGATGGGTTACTAATTGTTTCGCCTTTAATTGTCACTCCTTCTACGCCGTAAGTCGGCTCGCCCGACCAAATTGAAATTTGAACGGCAGTACGACAACGAATATAGAAGTTGCCGGAGCTGTATATATTCCTGCTGCCACAATGGTTTTCGGGACTATTGCGGATATTTAGCGCTTGTCCCTTTCCGAAATTACTCCAATGATTTCCAATGATACGAACGTTTACGCCTGAGTGGATACTGACTGCGTCATACGCTCGAGAAGAAATGGAGGAACCAATGGCTTTATTGCCTTGAATAAGTATATCTTCGCCATCTGCTGTAACGAATGAACCAGGTGTTTCCATTGCCGTATTGTTTATTATCGTTACGTTCTTCACTTGCCTATACAAACTCCCCATATTTGATCTTTGTAAAATATAAATTGACGAGCCCATATGGTTGAATTTGCAATTTTCAATTACCACGTTCTGAACAGAAGGATGGGTTACCGCCACCACACTTTGGTCTACAGATAGTTTAATTCCCATAATTGTATTACCTGTAGTTGCGTTTAAATACAATCGTTTAAATATAAGCCCTGTTACAGGTAAATCAACTGCTTGGACTCCAAACATCCCCAGATAAGTAATACGGGGTAAGATACCAACCTGTCTAAATTCCGCGCCAGGTTGAAACTCTATTGTGGTATTGGACTTAAGGTTAAAAACGTTTTGATAGCTGGCCGTTAATTCGGAAAAATCGATAGCATAAAAAGAGCTAGATTTTGGTACAAATATTTTACCACCATTGGTAAAAGCTTTTTGAATTGCTACGTTGTCTATTGTTATGCCATCCCCTTTGGCCCCGTACCATTTAATATTAATAGCACCTGTAAATTGTCTAACCCAACAACCCGAACCCTTTCCTGCAGCTGGAAAAGAAAGACCATAGTCAGGCGTTGCACTTTCAGTATATAAAAATATCCCTCCCCGGTTTACATCATTAATTATCAACCTATTGGCTAGGCCTGAATATTCTTGCAGCTGCGATATCGAACTAAGAGTAATCCCGTTATTGTCAATATACAGGTTCGGCATTTTAATGAGATTTCCTTTGAGTTGCACGTGCGGTATAATTTTACTTACTAATTTATTAGATTCGGCTATTCCGTGCCACAATTCATCTTTCTCGTTACTACTAAATTGTTGAGTTAATGGGAATGTGTTCAATAGTAAAATCATTGTTAAACCGCTAAAAAATAGCATAAGTCGATACGTTGTCATAATTTTTAATAACTAAAAATAGTTGGTACTCCCCAACCTCAAAAAAATCAACCCGTCACCAGAAGAAATCCCATTGTACTATAATAATTGTGTTTGCGATTTAACTTAAGCTGGTTTGTTTACATAGACAAATAGCAAGTGGTCAGAATAACAATGGTTAATTAACGATTTTGTTTCGATTATAAAGATTCAAATTATTTTAGCCGCATCAATAAGTGTAACTGCCACTGCACCTACTTTCGCTCATTTATAAGAGATCATCTGCTACTAATACTTCAGAAGATATCTCATATAGTTCAGATGCTATATACCATTGTTGTGGCATCAGGTCGCGATTTGTTAAAAACGTTGGTCTCATTCCGACAATGTTGTTGGAGGTGGAAATAAAATAGGCTAACCAGAGTTAAAGAATTTTTGATCTTGCATTTTCATTCTTCATTCCCATATTTATCCTTAATTGAATTTTCCAGAGTGGCAATATTAATCACTTGAAATCCAACGGGTCGATGTTATTCAAGCAATTGCGATTAAGGTATAATAAAAGTGCCTGGCTATGCCAGGCACTTCATCTATCAGCGGGGATAAGGGAGCCGATTAGAACACCTTTCTGCGATATTAGCAACAATAAGGGAGGTAATGAATGGCAAGCCCTGAATTTATAAGGGCTATTTGAATTATTTTGTTGAAGCCTTTTCGGCCTCGGCAATAGCGCGTTCCAGGATCTCGTCGCGGCCTTCGGTAATTCCTTTTATGGTAGGCTCAACCACAATATCGGGAATGATGCCGTTGATATGCTCTTTGCTGCCATCATGATTTGTCACCAACTGGCCCGAATAAAACCTATTGTTCATTGCCGGCAATCTGAACTCAGCTATGCCGCCATTTGCGCCCGCAGTGGGTCGACCAATAATGGTAGCCAGTTTAAAATCCTTGAAATAGCCGGAATAGCTCTCGGCAGCGCTTTGCGTGCTGGCATCGATCAGGTGATAAATACGCGTGCCGATGTGGAGCAGCCCGTCTGAGTTTCCAATCCATAGGATGGTAGATAACCTGCTGATGATCCGGATAAATATATTGCGGCCCATACAGCCAGTGGCTGTCTTGTCATGTTTGAGCAATTGACAAATCAGCGATTCCATGGATGCTTTGGGATAGCCGCGCATATCCATGATAACGGCTTTGGCCTGCAGGAGTTGCGGCAGTTGCCGCCTTATTTCGGCCAGTACAGAGTCACCCGAAAGATCATAGTAATAAATACCATCTTTCAGCAAACCGTTATGCACTGGGTTTAAAGAGAAATTGCCCGGCCGGAAGAAAGCGGGCGGGCTGCCGCGGTTTACACTTAAGCTGACTATTTTGTCCTGGTGATGGAGCGTTAAGCTTACCGGCTTTGCCTTTGGGCCAGTCAAAAGATAGGTCAGCGCATCGCGTTCCTTGCACTGCGGCGAGCCCGACATATATTGCATTTTCTGTTTCAGCACGAGAATCGCTTCTTGTCCGTCAACGGCGTCGATCACATCTCTGGCGCTGATGCTGCTATTCAGGGCGCTGTCCAACACAAATCTGATTACCATTTTTCCTTTAGCTCTAGCAAGAATAAGAGGTGCTGATGCCTCATTGATGCCATTCGAATTATAAAACATGTGTCCGTCATTCAGCGTAGTGCACATAAGTTTGGTGGTATAAAAAAAGTCGTTGGCATTTTTGTCGGTGTAAGTCTTAATCAGAGCATCGTGAAACAACTGTTGCGGCGTTTTGGAAGCGTCGCTCCAGTAAGGAAAGAAGTGCTGAAACACATTCCAGGCAATTGCCACATCGCTTAAACGGGTATCCGGCGATGTTATATCGGTCTTGGCTCGGGCTATATGCTGCTTGAGTTCGTTCAGCCTTGCCTGTTCTGCGGTTTTAAGGTAGGTATAATATAAATCGCCATAAAGCGCCAACGGCACCATACAAGTGATGCCTTTAACCAAGGCTGTCCGCACGCACGCGCCAATAGCTGCTTGTGTGGCAAATAAAGGCTTGTCTGTAATATGCAGGTCATTAAAACTTAAAGCATAATATTTGGTGCCGGGTTTGTAAAACAACCAGTCACCACCCTGCCTTGGCAGCGATACCTCGGTTTTTTGGCCGTGGTTATAGATGTACAAATGCATATCGGTATCAAGGCGCTTGCCATTATAATTAAGCCCGATAGATAATGTTTTAGGGTGGCTCCTTGATAAAGCAATGGGAGCCGTTACGTTCAAAATAGTAAAGCAGGTACCCAAGAGCTAAAAGGAATCTTGCCAGACTGTTGGAAAATAACTCCAATGAGTGATGCAGTAATAGCGAGACCAAACGGAGTTATTTTAAATAATTTTCTTTCAACAAATCTCCAAAAATAAATCCCTTAAAGGGACTTGCATAAAGAACTGATAGAAAATTAAAAAGCTCTCAGAAATTAATCTGAAAGCTTTCATGAAATTTTTCAATATTTCACACTATCACAACACAGTGTTAAAAATTCAGCGGTGAGGGAGGGATTCGAACCTCCTCCCCTATATCGTTGTAAATTAGTATCTTATGCTAACGTCAACCAATTGAACTACACGAATAACTCACTTTTCTTCCGGGTATCTCAAATCGTTAATACAAAGATAATAAATTACTTACGGATTTACGGTCAGATATTGTCAAAAAACCGAAGCAGTCTTCCACACAAAGCGCCCCTTGTTTTCCACCTGTTAAAAACAGATTATCCGGCAAAACAAGGGGCGAAAAAAAGGGCCCCGCAGAGCGGGGCGGCCGGGCATTTTTAAAGTTCGAGGACAATACTATCCTGACATTCAGCAGTTTCGGCTTCTACCTTTTTCATATCCTCGAATACTTATTTTTGACCGTGTTCGTCCGCAATAATGATGGCATGCTCCGAACCACCAAATGTTTCAATTACTATATAACTCATAGCTGTATTAATTTTTGATATACATCTTCCCAATACGCCTGCAACCGCTCATCCGCATTTTGGAATTGTGGGTCAAAATGCCTGTAATGGCGATAATCATCCGCCTGCATAATCGCTAATTGCAGATTGTCAATTTCCAACTCGAAACCGTTCAAATCAGTTATTTTAAATGGGTGGTCTTTCATGCTACTTTCAATGGCTGTGTCCTGAAATCTTTGAGGTTCAAAAAGAAACCTCTGTTAAACAACATCCCCTCCCGAAACAATTGCCACAGTAGTGACGCGCCTATATTTGCCAAAGCGGAATTGATAAACAAATCTTGCTTGCTCAACGCTTCTGCAAGAGAGCAACTGGGCGTATTATCGCCTGCTTCTGATGCGTTTAGCAATTCATAAAATTCATCCGTAATCATTGGCAATTGTTCAATCGTGCGGTACTGTTTGGAATCGGGTTGTTTGATTTTACCAATGGTGGACAGAATAACCTGACCTGTTTCTTTACTATTTCCGAAATCCATATAATAGAGCGGTTGGCTACGGTTGTTGCTCATATTCTTATTCAACCTTTTAAGGATTTGTGCTATCTCCTGTCTTGACTGTACGGTGTCTACACAACCAATAGTAATGGTTGCCCATGAGGCGTCACCGATACCGCTATACGTTTTATTGTACTTTTCGGCAACTGCTTTCCAGTTCGTTCCAAAAAATCGGTTAATGCGGTTTATTAAAGCGACTGACTTGTGCAAACCCAATTCGGCGGTGGTAAATAATTGCCGTCCCAAATTGGCTTTGTTCACGGTATCATCGTCAAATACCCTGACCATCAAGCCGGGATGGTTTAGCGCAATTAAAGCCTGGTTCATCCTTGCCAATGCGGTCAATACCTGACCGCCCGTACCCCCTGCCCCAAGCAAATTAATCGTTACAGGATTATAAGGTTGTAAGATTTCTTTGCCCACGATATGGACTGCGGTCTTATCATTGTTGATATTTTGCTTTTTCATCTGATAATGTCCTTTAAAGTTTTACCGTTTTTTATGAGTTCAGCCTGCGGAAAGTCCCGTCCAGCGCCGACCTGCTCTTGCCATAATTGAATGAGATTGCCTTTGCAATGCCGATGGTTACCGAGCGTATGCGTAAAATAACTGTTAAAGAAATAGTTTTGCCATTGCGCCATGAACTGCTCCAAACAGGTTTGCCTGTCAATATTCACATTAACCGTTCCCATGCAAACGCTACCATCCTGTGAGAGGTTAAATAAAGGTGCATAATAAAGCGGTGTATCGGCGCTGGGCTTTGCCTTGCCTTTCAACGCAAACACCTGTAAACGTTCTTTTGTAGCTTTCCACAGTATGGCGGGTATTTTGGTTTTACCCGATGCGATACCTAAACTATCACTAAAGAACAAGTCGGTTTCCTGTGGCGGGGTATGCCAAACCGCATATCCGTTATTTTGGCTTCTAACATGGATTAAGGTCGGTGGTATCATCCCCTTACATTGCAGGTAATTGTTTTGGATTTCCTGTGAAGATTGCAGTAATTCGCTCAAAGCATACATTTCGTTCAGCGATAACGGATGCGCATTGATAGGATTACCTTGTTTGCTAATGTCATAACTTTCGACATAAATCTCTGTCGGTTTCCGTTCGTAATTATCGCTTTCCTGTTCGGCAGACTGATATATCAGCAAGGCTTTTACAGGCGTGTACTCTTCATTAAATTGTTGGCTCACGTTGTTCATGGTCGTAGTGGTTTAACAGTCTGCTTAATTCATTTATCAATTCAAACAGGCGGGTTTCAAAATCAAAATCAGGTGTTGTATTTAGGGGCGGATAATCAAATAACTGTACATGGGCGGGTTCGTCCATATAGGCGATTTCCTGAAAGTGGTTGTCTATCATCTCAAACAGGCAGTCCTGAAAACAATCGTTACCGCTCCAGTAAAAGCTGATGTACTGGTCGGCGTAGATACGATCCTCGTCCTGCGGGTATAGCAGGTCGGAATGAATATGGTCGAATACGGAACGTTCAGGATATTGCATGTAAAGCTGTAAAAACTTCACCGCCATTTCAAGCCAATCATTTTGCCAATTTTCTTTGCATTGAAAATTTTGCACAACCCTTTCAAAATCAATCAGTCGTTGCGGTTCGATGATTTGCTGGTAGATTTTCAACCCTGCATTTTGCATGGTGTACAATTCATCCAATTGTATGTTCCTGTATTTTTCGTCCTCTTGGTCATCGTTTACCCATTGTTCCAATGTTTCATACTGGCTTGCCAAATAACTGTCCTGTTCGGTATAATAAGGCACTTTGACAACCTGTTCCAAATAGGCGAACACAGCAATGATAAGCTCGGCTAATGGTTGGCTCTGACTGCATTGCACCCAATGCCATAACGGGCGGACAGGGATATAATACAAGGTCATGTTGGTGTCAAACCGTTTCAACGTAGCAAGGGTGGCAATATGTCTTTCGTCTTTCGCAATGATACAGGATACTTTGTTATCAACCGCTTTTAGCTTCTCGGAAAGCACTTGCTGTGTTTGGTAGATATAATGCGGAAAACTGCCTTCTAACGTTTCGGGTATCGGCAATTCATAGTACTTACACAGGATGGAAAGGGAGCATAAAAACTCCCTTTCTGCCCCTGCCCTATTATCGTTATACTGCCAAAACGGTTTAAATTGATGCCTTAAAAAACCATTTCGGTTAGTTCGGCGGGTGCGCTCCGCATAGGATTGCGTTGCACCTCGTTTGCATCGGGTAAGCGGTTTAATTTGTCCACTAATGCTCCGAATTGCTGTTGTATTTGCCATTCTCTGTTCTCCTTTTTAATTCTGACTACTCTGTTTTTTTGTTCCTTTTTCATGGTTTATCCTTTATGCCCCATCGTGCTTTCAAAGCGGTACTGAACTTCATCGTCCTTAATTTCAGGGCCGATGATTTTCGCATTGGTCAGTACGGGGTAATTAGCGGAATAGAAATTCTGTACATCACTTGCGGTAAATTCCGCACCGGGGTCTGCCAAACGCACTTCCTGCCCGTTTTCCTTATGCAGAAACACCCTTTTTAATTCGTTGACTATCATGTTCGTGGTGTTAAGGTTAAACTTCCTGTAAACTGGCGTAAAGTGCCTGACGTTTCTCTAATTGCTCCTGCTTGGTCTTGATTTCATCTGCCTTGTCAGGATATTCTTTTGGATCGGGCAATTGCGAAAGCGCTTCCTTGTATTTCATATCCGTATTCAACTGGCTTACTCTTTGCATCGCTTCATCATACAGCTGTATATTATGGAGATGTTGACCACCCTGTTCCGGGCCAAATTGACCACTGGGTTAGCTGACTTTTGGGTTGAAGCAAATGCTATAAAAGCATGTACAAAAATAGTTATTTAAAAGGTAATTTCAT
>JAOQAL010000811.1 GCA_025963615.1 Chitinophagaceae bacterium
AAAGAACCCATTATGAGTTTCAAAAATTTCAAAGTTCCGTACCCCGTTGATGATCGCTATTCAAAACCAGTTGCCTACTTTTCAATGGAGTTTGCTGTTCATCAGCCCTTAAAAATTTATAGCGGGGGCCTTGGTTTCCTGGCAGGTTCTCATATGCGAAGCGCGTATGAAATGCGCCAGAATAAGATTGGTATCGGCATTTTATGGAAATATGGTTACTATGATCAGGCCCGTAACCAGGATCAGACCTTACAGGTAACCTGGATGGAAAAGCAATACAGTTTCCTGGAAGATCATGATATTAAGTTCCAGATCACCGTTCATGAGCACCCGGTTTGGGTAAAGGCGCTGTATCTGAAGCCCGAAACATTTAACACCGCGCCTCTATTTCTTCTCACTACCGACATCCCTGAAAATGACTATGTGTCGCAGACCATCACGCATAGGCTGTACGACGCGAATGTTGCTACGAAGGTGGCACAGTTCATTTTGTTGGGTGTGGGTGGCGCTAAACTTATTGATGAAATCGGATTCAATCCTGACCGTTATCACCTGAATGAAGCGCACGGATTATCAGCCGCATTTTACCTGTATAAAAAATTTAACAACAATACCGAAGAGGTAAAGAAAAGATTAGTTTTTACAACCCATACGCCTGAGGAAGCAGGGAATGAAAAACATGATATTTACCTGTGCCATAAGATGAGTTATTTCTGTGGGTTGAGCGTGGAGGAAGTAAAAAAATTAACCGGCATGCCGGATGACCAGTTCAATCATTCACTCGCAGCCCTGCGTTTTGCTAAATTAGCCAATGGCGTTTCGCGGTTGCACGGCGAAGTGTCGAGAGCCTTGTGGAGCAAATATGAAGGGATTTGTCCGATCATTTCTATTACCAACGCGCAAAACTGGCGGTACTGGGCCGATAAACAATTATACCGCTTCAGTGAAGAAAGTAATAATTGGGGTTTTGATGACAGAAAAAAACATTTGAAAAAAAGAGCTTTTGAAATAGTAGCGGATCAGACAGGAAAATTATTTGATCAGAATATTTTCACTATCGTATGGGCAAGGCGCTTTGCAGGCTATAAGCGGGCCGGTATGATTGCTTTTGATGATGCACAGCGTTTTGAAAAATTATTGAGTAATAAAAAATATCCCGTCCAGGTGATCTGGGCTGGCAAGCCCTACCCGGTTGATTATCCCGCCATCAGCGAATTCAATCACCTGGTGCACATGAGTAAGAAATATAATAATGTGGCCGTGTTGATTGGGTACGAATTAGGATTATCCAAAAGACTGAAACAGGGCGCCGATTGCTGGCTGAATAATCCGCGTGTGCCGAGAGAAGCCTCCGGCACCAGCGGTATGACAGCGGCAATGAATGGTGCGGTCAATTTTTCTACTGATGATGGATGGATACCGGAATTTATCAATCATGGCAATAATGGTTTTGTTGTACCGAAAGTGAATTATGCCCACATGCAAACACATGAGCAGGATAAATACGATCTTGAAAAGTTATATGAAATACTGGAACAGCAAATTCTACCCTTGTACTATGAAAATTATGATACCTGGCGCCAGGTAATTAAAAATGGCATGCGGGATGTGCGGTTCCAGTTTGACAGCAACCGGATGGTGCATGAGTATTACGAATTACTTTACAAATAGTATTCACTGAATTACAGCTCCTGTTGTTTTCTCTATTTACGAAAATACTTGTCAGTGAGTTTTGTACCGGCCACTGTTTTCCAGGCCGTAGTAAGCGCATCGGTGAACATGCTCTTTTTTATTTTCTTTAAGTTGATATGCGTCCAGCCCTGCTTTCCCCAGCCACCCGAAACAGGATGAATTATTTCTTTGTCAAAGGAACAAAAAACATCCTGGTCGATCGCCGATAACTTAATGACCATCGCATTTTTGTTTTCATGCAGCACGGCGAATATCCTTTTCCTGATGCGAAAGTCCGGTCGTTCAAAATGACTTTTTTCTTCCACCTCCGGTAGTGCCAGCGCCTTAGTTCGTGCTTCAGAAAGAGTAACCATAGTGATTTGAAGGATAAAAAAAGTGATAGATCCTCCCTGTTATTTTCCATAAACATCCAACATTTTTTTCAAATCATCCAGGGTATTTATCTCATCTGGCTTTTTATCCTTTCTCCAGCGGTTCATGCGAGGAAACCGAAGTGCTACACCCGATTTGTGACGGTTGCTTGCCGCTATTCCTTCAAAAGCAATTTCAAAAACCAATTCCGGCTTCACTGTCCGCACAGGCCCGAATTTTTCCAATGAATTTCTTTTTACAAATGAATCCACCTCAGCAAACTCTTTATCGGTAAGGCCGGAATAGGCTTTTGCAAAACTTACGAGCTTATCGCCGTCCCGTACCGCAAAAGTATAATCGGTATATAAATTACTTCTTCGTCCATGTCCTTTTTGCGCATAGATCATTACAGCATCTATGACCAGCGGATCAATTTTCCATTTCCACCAATCACCTGTTTTCCGTCCAACCTGGTAAATAGATGATTTCCTTTTCAGCATAATTCCTTCGGCGCCCATATCTCTTGAACTATGCCTGATATTTGATAATTGTTCCCAGCTTGAAAAATTTATAACAGGAGAAATGAACAAAACAGGGTGATTTATTTTTGCCACTATTTCTTCAAGTATCATTCTTCTTCTTTCAAGCGGTTGTTCACGAAAATCGTTTCCTTCATACTCCAGCAGGTCATAGGCAAAGAATGCAATCGGTGCTTCCTGCAGATTTTTCTTTGTCACATTTTTTCTACCAATACGGGTTTGCAACAGAGCAAATGGTAATGGTTTCGTGTCCATGCTGGGAATAATTTCTCCGTCAATCACGGTGCCATCCGGTAACCGGTCTTTCAATACATTATATTCTGGAAATTTTTCAGTTATCAATTCTTCCCCGCGGCTCCACACAAATAACTCATCGTTCCGCTTTATGACCTGGCCACGGATACCATCCCATTTCCATTCGGCCTGCCATTCCTGTTCGCGGCCCAGTAAACCTATATCATCACTTAAGGCATAGGCTAAATAAAAAGGATACGGTTTTGAAAAGTCGATTGATGGAGAATGTTTGCTTAGCAGGTCGTTAAATAAAACTTTTGCCGGGTCCCAGTTACCACTGATTCGATGGGCTATGATGCCGGGCTCCAGGTCTACTGTTTTTGCCAGCGCATTCACCATGGTTTTTTGTGATACACCGATCCGGAAATTTCCTGTCAGCAATTTATTAAAAACAAACCGTTCATCTTTATCGAGCTGTTGCCAGGTACTTGTAACAAATTCTTTTTTTACGGCTTCCGGTTTCTTTTCAATTTCTATCAATTGGTGAATGATAAATGACAGTGTG
>JAOQAL010000815.1 GCA_025963615.1 Chitinophagaceae bacterium
CATTGGCGCCATCCCACCAGAATTCAAAGAAAGGGCCGTAGCGTGTAATCAACTCCGTCATCGTGTTTACATATACATCATTGTATTCGGCAGTCCCATATTTCGGATGATTCCTGTCCCACGGCGACAAGTAAACGCCAAACTTCAATCCATACTCCTTACAAGCTTTTTGCAGCTCCCCCACTACATCGCCTTTCCCATTCTTCCATTTGCTTTCTCTCACGGTATGCGTAGAATATTTACTGGGCCATAAACAAAACCCATCATGATGTTTGGCCGTAATAATAATTCCTTTAGCGCCTGACTGTTTCGCGATCCTTGCCCATTGCCGGCAATCCAATGCCGTAGGATTAAAAATGTCTTCCGGTTCGTCACCATGTCCCCATTCTTTATCGGTAAATGTATTAGGGCCAAAATGAATGAACCAATAAAATTCCATTTCATGCCAGGCCAGTTGTTGTTTGCTTGGCAACGGAGTTTTTTTCTGCTGCGCAGAAGAAATAAAAAATAGAAGCGGCAGGAAACAGATTGAAAGAGTTTTTTTCATACTCAAATATTAGCATTTCTTATTTAAAATTATGACTGACCGATGGCGGTCTCATTTATTTTTTCAATTGGGTTCATTACATATGTCAATACGGAATTATCTTTTAGTATTTCCACTACCCGGAATCCCCGGTAGGAAGTTCCCCAACTACCCCCAAAATGAGCATCAAATACAAAAGGAATGTTGTTTTTCATTTTTATTCCATCCTGGTCATGATCGTGGCCATTAAAGACAGCCCTCACATTCTTATATTTTGCAAATAACTCAAATAATTCCGGGCAATCAACTGCATTACCGGTTTGCTTTCCCGGATTAATATGTATAAAAATAAAAACATTCTGTTGGCTCTTGTATTCTTCCAGTTTTTGACTAAACCATTTTATATCCGGACACAAATATTCTCCTTTCTCATTGGAAGTAGTGCCAATAAGAAATGCATCTTTGTCATGCGTAAAGTCATAATTCACCGGCATGCTCCAGATAGCCTGCCATTCCTCAGCCGTTACATGGTCATGGTTTCCCTGACTTACGTAATATTTCATGTGTAGGTTATCCAAGGCTTTTTTTGCGGCAGGGTAGAAACTCTTGTCATTGTGAATAACATCACCATTTATAACACAAAAAGAAAATGCATTCTTACCATGCTCCTCATTAATTCGTGAAACCGCGGTAGCGAAATAATTTTCATAATCTGTATTTGGTTCACCATAATGTCCATCCGATGCTACCACGAACCGCAATTTCACTTTTTTCCTCTCTCCTTCCGTCAGCAAAAAATTCTGCGCTTTTACAATCTTACCGTTCGCCAGCAACAGAAAAGCAGGTGCCGCCAGCCGGATAAATTCTTTTCTTTTCATTTGTTTATTTTTTTGGTACGAAAATCAGATGCTGGATGGCGGATATTGGATGCTGGTTACTGGAAACGAGCTATTCCTGTCCATTGTTAAAAATGATCGTTTGCCCGGGTTTAGTTTTAAATGAAATAATATCATTAGCCCCAAACTTAATATCACTTCGCTTAATTCCTTTTCCAATAAATATTTTAAACGGAAGTTTTAGCCGGCATTCGCCGCCTTTTTCTGAAACGATTTTTACGGAAACAGGAACTCCATTTTCTTTTTTTGCACTGATCAGAAAAGCGCCTTCTGCCCTTAGGCTATTGAATGAAACATTTTTCCAGTTATCGGGAACCGCAGGAAAAATTTCGAGATGGTCATTTCGTTTTTGTAATAATAACTCATGAATACCCTGGGCAAATGCGAAATTACCTTCCAGCGTAAACGGGCGATAAGTAAAGGAAGAATATTGTCCGCCTTTCTGATCGCCGTTTAAATGAAAACTGTTGATAGAACAAAAATTGGATGCAAAAATCTGTAGTTGCTTTACGGCACTATCAGCTTGGTTCGCCCTGGCATAGATGGAAGCCATCCAGCTAAAGGAATAACCACACCATTGATCGGTTCCTTTTTCTTCCAGGTGGCGGAGGGATTTTTCAACAATTGCCTTATCTTTTTGATTGGCCATATCCATTAAACCAAATGGATAAATGGCCATATAAGGTGAGTGGTGCCGGTGCGAGGCTTCCAGGTTTTGTCCATGGGCGACAGTCAAACCGGTTTCATTTACATCATAATCCGGCAATAAATTTAGTTGGGATTTCCATTGAGCAGTCTTTTTATTTCCTGCTTTCGCGGCTACCTCGATGCTTTCTTTATAAAAGTTTTTTATAAGTGCCAGATCATAATTTGTAAAATGTTTAAACCAGGCATTAATTGTATTATCATTAACCTCAGGGCTCGAGCTCAAGGGCAGTTTCAATTTATGATCTTCATCCCTTTCCCGTAATATCCCCGACAGGTATAAACCGATCGCATCCAGGTACGGATAACACCTTTCTCTCAAAAATTTTTCATCCATGGTATATTTCCATTGCCAATAAAAATGCTGGGCTACCCAGGCAGCGGTGGTAGGTGAAACTGAATATGGCACCCATCCCCCCATGGGTTTGCCACTAATGGTGGTAACCCCCGGAACATTTAAACCATCCAGTTCGAAACATTCCTTTGTCCATCGCTTGTTTTCATCTTTTACTTTCCATAACCAGTTGGGATAAGAAGCCGTAAGATCCAGGTGATTGGATGCATAGCCAGGCCAGTAACTCAGTTGTGTATTCAGGTCGTGATGAAAATCGCCTTTCCAGGGTGGCAGGTTACCGTTATCTGCTGTCCATATAGCCTGTAAGGAAATTGGGGGTGTATTGCTTCTTGCTACGCAACCGAACTTATACATTTCTAAATAATATTGTTTTTCCAACACAGCGTCCGGCAGCGAAATGGAAGAACGCTTCCAGAAATCAGTCCACCAGGCTAGGTGAGAATCCCAGCCCGTCGGCTCTTTCAACGATTTATTCAAATCCGGCAAAACAGCGTGTTTATTATTGGTAATGGTCCATTGACCGATAATTCGATTGGCTGAAAACTTTTGCCATTTTATCAATACTTCGTAGTAAGTGCCATTCCAGGTAGGTTGATGATACAAAATACTATTGGCCATTTTCGTAAGAATGCCTTTTTTATATCCCAGTTTTTCAAGGCCCTGTCCTTCGACACTGTTACCGGATATACCCATTTCGCCGGAGTTATAATTTGGAATTATTAATTCCGGAATGATGTCGGTGGAAGGTAAGTTTTCAAAGCCAAAATAACCAACCTGGTTATTTGCATGTATATAATTATTAAATACCACTCCATTTTCAAACTTAATAACACTTAAAGCTGTTTTAATATCCAGTTCATTTGAAGTTACTTTGCCAAATTTTCTTACATCAAATTCTATCGAAGCTCCCGGAATCTTAGTAGGCGCCGGATATATCTCATAGGGCACATCTCCTAATTGCTGCACCGTATCATATTCATTCTTCTTTACCTGTTCTATCACCCAGTTAAACTTTAGTTTGTTGATATCCGGCATGGGGCGGTCGTCCCAAAGATCAACCCGGTCCAATGACAATCTTACTTTATTATCCTTTTCCCATATCAATTCACCCAACCACCCATTGCCAAGCGGCATGGCTTCATCCCAGCGCTTGGCCAATGAATCGAATTTCAAATTATGCGCTGCCGTTGGTTGTGCAATTAAAGAATGACTGAAAATAAAAATGAACGGGTAGAAAAATAATTTGCGCTTCATGTGGAATTTCGATTTGAATTGCAAGATATACCTAAACCTGATACAACTATTGCTTTAAAGGGAACTGCTATCCCATCTTTCGCCGTGTTGGAGAATTGCAAACGATTGATCAATAATTTTTGCTTCCCTGGCAAAATCATTTGGGTCAGCCGTATTAAAAACGAACATATTGTAGTGACAGGGAATAACTATTCTGGCATTAATTGCTTTACCCAATTGTGCCGCTTCTTTTACAT
This sequence comes from Chitinophagaceae bacterium, assembly GCA_025963615.1. Lineage (GTDB taxonomy): Bacteria > Bacteroidota > Bacteroidia > Chitinophagales > Chitinophagaceae > JAFDYH01. Next base: position 3,973 of record JAOQAL010000815.1, read on the forward strand.
CCAAATTGCCGGCGACTTCGCGGACCGGATCATTACCATTAATAGGAAGCAAGGCTACATCAACAGCAAAAGGTTTTAATAAATCAACCATTCCATCAAACCATAAGGTGTCGCCGCTATGATAGATCGTCCATCCACCAAATTGCAGGACAAAACCCATGAATTTGCAATTCCCTTTTTCGTCGCGTTCAATGCTGTTATGTTTCGCGGGAATACCATAAAACCGGAAATCCTCATTCATAATAAGCAGGTCTTTATCATTTAGCCCTGTCGGAAAGTCCCTGTTACATTGCACTCTCTCTGCGACAAATGCCCGGTTGGCTTCCGGAATGACAAACCGAATGGCTGGATTATTTTTTATAACCGGCATTAAAGTTTCTCCATCTAAATGATCGGTGTGATTATGACTGGATGTAACAATGGAAATTCCGGTTAACAAACCAGGATCAATTACCCGTTCGCTCATCCTTACATGCGGTTTATTAGTCGCCTCATATTTTTTGGTAAGAGAATCTGAAAGATAGGGATCAATCAATACCCGCTTCCCATTCCATTGCAGTAGGTAACCGCTTTGTCCAAGCCACCATAAATGAAAATGTGTTTTATCGGAAAGATATTTATCCGCATCGCTGACTAATGCTTCGTCTCTTAATATAGCAGGAAGAAGGGGCACTTAATTATGAGTTGTAAATGGTGAATGATGAATAATGAATGGTAAATGGTGGATGGTGAATTGGGAGTCATTAGTCATGAAAAGCTGGACTAAAATCTTTTTGAATCAGCGGCCTGCCAACTCCAAACTACAAACTCCAAACTATAAACTTTCTCTTACTTTCTTCGCTCCCTTCACCATATTAGCCAACTTCTGCCGCGACGCCCACCTGGCTGTCTGGCTCAATCCGCAATCCGGCGCTACTGATAATTTTTCTGCCGGTACATATTTCAGGCAGCGCTTAATTCTCTCTACCACGTCGTCCACTGTTTCGATATAATAATTCTTAACGTCAATAATACCCACTGCTACATTCATTTTTTCCGCAAACACCTTCAATAATTCTATCTCGGCGAATTCACGGTTCGCCATTTCAATATGGATTTCGTTTACTGACAGGTCCAGGAAATCAGGCAACATCGGTTTAATGCTGCGGTAGCCGACCGGCCTTCCTTTAAAATTTCCAAAACATAAATGGGTGCTGAGATTACATTTACCAACGATTGGTTTTACCGTGCGGTTAAAAATGTCAACGAAACGCTTGGTATCTTCCTTATAAGCATAACAACTCATCGAAGGTTCATCTACAGTTATT
>JAOQAL010000824.1 GCA_025963615.1 Chitinophagaceae bacterium
TTACAGCGGAAAACTTGGTGCGTAGCAATTTAGCACCATCTGCCTGTGTTCTACCGGAACACCTTGTAAGTAGCAATCCAGCACCGTCTGCCCTGGTGTTCCAGAACACCTTGTGGGTAGCGATCCAGCCCCCTGCCCTGTGTTCCAGCCTTTGTGGGTAGATCTATATTAAAAAAGGGGTTTGACGTTCCAGCATTGTGCGCTTCGGTCTGTTTCATGTCTCCCGGTTATAAGTACCTTAAACCTGGAAAGTATTGAATGTACTTAAAGAATTTTCTTCCGGGTTCTATTCTGAAAAAATCAAGGGAGTAGCGACAAACTGCTGAGGTCACAGTAGCACAGAAGCCCCATCAGGGAACCAGCCCGAAAACGCGCTGTTATCCCCGCCTGTCCGGCCGGCAGGGTTTTCGGGGGGCCTTTTTGTCGCAGATCCCGATAGCTATCGGGAATTCTTTTTGGCCACACAAAAAGAAAAGAGAAAGAAATTGCTGATAATTAAGGAAGTTGTCTTAGCCAAACAAAAAGGAAAAAGCAACCAAAAGCTCATTTGATATCGAAGACACGATATTTTTATTCCTTGACGCCTTTTGACAATGACATTTAGTTAAAGAATTTCCCGTACCCAAGAGGGCATTTTGGCGGTAGATCCAAAATTAAAAGCAGGTTTTACGTTCCATCAGGAACATACCCACAAAATGTTCTACGGAACAAGTAAGCAATATCATCTGGTTATGAAAATTAACGAGGATCCAGCATCCAGTATCCAGCATCCAGCATCTAATATCCACCATCCAGCATCCCGCATCCCGCCACATGAACTTTAAAAAAATATTAAGAAGCGCAAAACAATAAAACCAATTCCCGGAAGTTGCTTAAGAGACGAATGAAATTCCGTAAAAAAAACTTTAAGGTAATATTTAGACAATAAAAAAAGCATTCACTTACTTTCCAATAGCCATACCATGCCCACAATAAATAAACCCATGAGTTTTAAAAACCCATTCACCAAATGGTTAATGCCCGAAGGCAGTACCGACCAGGAAGTAACCAATAATTCCATATTAAATGAATTGATAGCCTGCTTCGACGACTCCTGCTATAAGCAGTCCGTTGGCAAAAGCCTGTTGTTTAATATGCATTTCCTCGTCCTTCTTCACCCCGATACCTATGAAACCCGCATGCAGTCGCTGGCACCCATCGTCAATGAAGCGGTTAAAGAATTCTATCTCCGCATCGCCCAACGGAAAATGAAATATGCTGAAATAGTTCCCGTTTCTTCTGTCTGGCATTTCAAATTTGGCCCGGCTTCGGTTTTCAATAATGAAACGATCCGTGAAAAGGATATTAAGGTGATCGGGGTACTCACCGGGTTAAAACATAATGCTGCCCGGGATAATTCCGTTCCGGCAACAACAACCAAAGTTACTATGCGTGTCAAGGCTACTAACGCTTATGACAAAATGGATATCAATCCCCAGATATTTAAGCATATTAATTTCCTGGACAGCGGCACATTCGAAATAAAATTTTCCCACGACCTAAGTCTATCGGCAACTCCGGTGCAACAACAAAATTTTAATGATAACGGGATCGCCACCATAGAATATTATGTAGGGAATACCGGCCTGGCCGGCAAATATGTTATGCAGGACAAAGAGATCGTTATTGCAAGAAAGGAAGCAACCAACGCAGCCTATTCAAATTACCTGCTTATCGAGTCAGCCGGTGTATCCAATCCACATGCACGGATAAAATATAACGAAGCTGAAAGAAAATTCCAGATAGCATCCTTCAGTTCCAATGAAACCAGGGTAAATGAAATTTTGATCAATAAAAGTGAGCTCGATAACCCCCGCTGGAATGATCTGCCCGACCATTCACAGCTATTGCTGAATACGATGATTACTTTACAATTCAAGAAAAATCAAATAGCATGATCGATTCAATTCTTTCCTTCCTGCTATTTACATTTATTATAGTCTTATTGATCAGGCATTTCAAAAACTTACCCCGTTGATATGAAGATAATTGAACTGGCGGCCGATACCGACCTGGGCAAGCAACGAGAGGATAACCAGGACACTTTCATCTGTATGCCATTATGGTCCGATGACCAGGGACTAATTGGCGTTATTGATGGAGTGGGTGGATATGAAGGAGGTGAAGTTGCCGCCGCCATTGCCAAAGAATCTATAGAGTTCTATATGGCTACGCCAAAAGGCGATGCCCTATCCATGCTCAAGGAAGCCGTGGTGCTGGCGAACAATCAAATTCTTGAAGCAAGGGAAAAGGATCCAAAACTGGCGCAGATGTGTTGCGTTTTAACAGTCGCGGTTGCCGATGCAAAAAACCAGGTGCTATATTATGTACATGTTGGGGACACCAGACTGTACCGGTTTAGAAATGGCTTACTGGAGAAGATAACTATGGATCATTCCTTGGTCGGCTTACGGGAAGATGCCGGTACGCTCACCGAACAAGAAGCCATGCAACATCCCCGCAGAAATATCATATTGCGACAGGTGGGTTCAGAGTTTCACCGGATTGATGATCCTGAATTTTTAGAATTTGGTGAAACAGAATTTTTACCGGGCGATGCGATATTGATTTGCAGCGATGGCCTTTCGGATATGATTACGAAAGACCAGATCATCGCGGTACTCAATGAACAGGTAAGTTTTCCAACGATCGCAGCAGACCTGATTGCGTTGGCCAATAAAGCTGGCGGTAATGATAACATCACCGTAGTCCTTGCAAAAAACCTCTCAACACAAAAACCATTCATACCGGCGCAGGCGATTGCGCAACCTGACCCCTCTTTACCAGAGCCCGCAGCAATAACGAAATCACCGGTAACCGCTATGATCACATTCCTTGTTGGAGTATTCGTATTATTCACGGCATTTTGGTTTTTCACAACAAAACCCGACCCGGTTCAAATGCCGGTTATAGCAGAGACCAGCACCGTCAAGCCGGCTGCTATCACAGATTCAGGTATCAGCAGGAGTCCTAACAATACCGGCCAGGCGGTTTCAACCATTCCGGCCATAGATTCTTTAATTACGTTTGTACATGAACGTGAGGGCAATGAAGTATTACTGGAAAAATTGGGGCGGGATACAATCCTGTTAACGCATCCGATTGAGCTTGGAAAAATACGCAGCCTCACAGGAGGAAGAAATTCTCCCATGGTATTAATGCCCGATTCCCTGGCAAAAACGAAATCCGCTATTGACATTGTAGGCAAAGAAAAAAATACAGCAAGGAAGGATACGGTCTTTTTAAAAAACCTGGTCATCCAGGGATTTGAAACCGGCATTCATGTAGAGGGGCATATCGTGCTTCGCCTCGATCATGTTTTCTTTAACGAGGTGCGACACGCAGTGGGTTACAAGGTTATTGATTCCACAAAATCTAGATGGCTGACATTTTAATAATAGAGCATAAATCACCAGCCTGATGGCGACCGAACGTTTCGAACATAATTTTCCAGGCTATGAAATACTGGCGCAGTTGGGCAGAGGTAATGCCCGGGTGCTTAAGGCCCGTAACCAGCTCACCGGGGAGTTGGTTGCTATAAAACATTTTGCTTTTAATACGGATGCCGATACCTTAAAACGTTTTCAACGCGAGTCTGAAATAATGAAGGCATTGAAACATCCCAATATTGTAAAAGTAAAAGAAGTCAGGCTCGAAGCGCAACTCCCCTACATCGTGATGGAATTAATTGAAGGCGGGGACCTTCGCAATTTATTAAGGCAACGGCGAACCCTGGATCCAGCTGCCGTAATCAGTCTCGGCATCCAGCTCAGCCGGGCACTCAAACTTATTCATGATAGTGGAATTACGCATCGGGATATAAAGCCGGAGAATATTATGTTCCGGGTGTTGCCCAATGATGAATTACATTTTCTCCTTACCGACTTTGGAATTGCTAAACTGCGGGAGCAATCGCATACGGTTACCGGAACATCCATGATGACTTACGAATATGCTTCTCCCGCGCAGTTTGATGATCCAAAGTCGGTTACCCCGGCAACGGATTATTATTCATTGGGCGTTGTCCTGTATGAATGCTTAACAGGTGAAGTTCCATTTCCTCTGAAGGATATCGGCATGGTGCCGTTTATTCAAAAAGTAATGAATGATCCGCCACCGCCCATTTTGCTTGCACAACACAAATTCCTTCCACCCACGTTAGATCTGTTGATTACAGGATTGCTGGCCAAAACAAAACAGGCCCGCATCAGTGATCCCGATAAAATAGAGCGGATCCTGCATCGGGCCAACAGTGAAGAGCCGGGAGTACAATCATGGCCGCCAACAGCACCGGGTGATGTATATAATAGAAAGGGTTACCAGGCTGGAACCGAAAAGGCGGCTTCTGTGCGTGTAAAAAAGTTTGACAAAACTCCTTCTTCTGGTATTAAGGCCTTGATCATTCTTGGTATCACCGGCGCGGCATCAATGATGGTTTTTTCTTTAGCGAACTGGAAAAATAAAAATGATTTCGCGGTTCAAAGCTCATCATCCGGACCAGCCATCGTGGCACTCGATACCACGCGCATACACGATACCGTGGCAACTATACCGGCGG
>JAOQAL010000001.1 GCA_025963615.1 Chitinophagaceae bacterium
CCCGGGGTCTGCCATGAAATGGTTCTTGTTTTGGACTCTTGCGGAAATAGGTTAAGATTTGAGATTACGCCAGGCAAGACCCCGGGCAGACGTAAAGATTACGCCGGGCAAGACCCCGGGCAGACGTAGGTCTGCCATGAAGAGGTTCTTGTTTTGGACTCTTGCTGAAATAAGTCCGGGATTTGAGTTTACGCCTGGCAAGACCCCGGGCAGACGTAAAGTCCTTTCCCTTCGGGGAAGGATTTATGATGGGGCCTTACATTTTATCATGGCGAAGTTCCTGACTAGCCTCCAAATAATTTAGCCACGCCAAAAGCCGCCGCAGCAGCCACAGCGCCGATGAGCATTACCTTTAAGGCGCCGGTGAAAGGATTGACGCCTGTCATCTTGCTTTTAAACCAACCAAAAATAAACAGGCAGATTAACGTTACGATGACGGAGATCTTTAACGCCTCAATGGGTAGCTGAATAAAAAAATAAGGGCTAAGCGGTACCAGCCCGCCGGCAACATACGATAACCCGATATTCAATGCCGACTTAGTAGCCCGTTTGGGATCTGGTTTTTCTAATCCGAGTTCATGCTTCATCATAAAATCTACCCACTGCTTCTTATCTTTTGAAATTTCTTCGGTAGCTCTATCCTGCAGTTCCTCACTTAATCCGATACCGGCAAAAAATTCTTTTGTTTCTTTTATTTCCAGGTCCCGCAAATTTTCTATTTCATAATACTCTCTTTTTACTTCACTGCGGTAGTGATCCTGCTCTGTCTTGCCTGCCAGGTAACCACCGAGACCCATCGCAATGGAGCCTGCCGCAATTTCCGCAATGCCGGCAATTACAATAATGCCGGTGGATGCCACCGCGCCACTTAAACCCGCAGCCAGGGCAAACGGAACGGTTAAACCATCACTCATTCCTATAACAATATCCGTGAGCAGGTCAGAATTCCGTAAATGTTTTTCTTCGTGCTGTAAATAAGCATCCATTCCATGAAGATAATTTTTTTTAAAGAAAAGGATGCCCGAGAAGATTTTTAAAATAAATGGCCGGGAAAGCGTGAAGCAGGTAAATTAGTGTATTGCAGCTGACTTATCTAACGCACTCCCGGCTTAGCCGGTGAAATTCAGTTTTTGACTTTAAATAAGAACCGATAAACTTTTACGGATGATTTTCACACAGTCCAGCACTTGTTCCCTGGTAATTACAAGGGGAGGAGCAAACCGGATCTTATCGCCATGCGTAGGCTTGGCGAGCAAGCCATTTTCTTTCAACTGCAGGCAAAGTTCCCAGGCAGCATCTTTACCGGCATGATCAATAATAATGGCATTTAATAATCCCTTTCCGCGGACCTGGCTGATATGCGGCGATTGGATGGATTCTATTCCTTTTCTTAATAAATCACCCATTACTTGTGCATTGCCGGCCATTCCTTCACTCTTTAATACCTGCAATGCTGTTATGGCCACCTTACAGGCTAATGGGTTGCCACCATAGGTAGAACCATGTTCGCCCGGTTTAATGGTCATCATGATTTCGTTGTCGGCTAACACTGCGCTTACCGGCAACATTCCCCCGCTTAATGCCTTGCCCAACAATAAAATATCCGGCCGCACATTTTCATGATCACAGGCCAGCATTTTGCCGGTGCGGCAGAGCCCGGTTTGTATTTCATCACCAATAAAAAGGACATTAGCTTCTTCACATAATTTTTTCGCGTTGGCAAGATAACCTTCACCAGGAACAAGAACTCCCGCTTCGCCTTGTATAGGCTCAACCAAAAAGCCCGCAACATTTTTAGCGGCTAATGCTTTTGCCAGTGCCGTAAGATCATTGTATGGTATGATTTCAAATCCGGGTGCGAACGGACCGAAGTTTTTTCTTGCCTGCGGATCGCTACTGAATGAAATCACCGTGGAGGTGCGGCCATGAAAATTTCCTTCGCAAACTACGATAACAGCTTTTCCTTCTTCAATACCTTTTACTTCATAAGCCCACTTACGGCAAAGCTTAATCGCTGTTTCCACCGCTTCCACACCCGTGTTCATCGGTAACACTTTATCATAACCAAAATAAGCGGTTATAAATTTTTCATATTCACCCAGGATGTCATTGTGAAATGCCCGGCTTGTCAGCGTCAGTTTCTGTGATTGTTCAATAAACGTCTGAACGATTTTGGGGTGACAATGCCCCTGGTTTACCGCTGAATAGCCGCTTAGAAAATCATAATACTTTTTACCATCTACATCCCATACAAAAACAGATTCCCCACGGTTTAACACCACCGGAAGGGGATGATAATTATGAGCGCCATGTTTCTCTTCCAGGTCAAGATAATATTGTGTCTTTTCAGACATAGCTAACGTTGTTTGCATAGAAATGTAAAATGTAAAATATAAAATGGAAAATATAAAATGTCCAGGTCGCCTTAAACAGGAAGTGTAAGACAGGTTAAAACTGACCTCGATGATTGAGGAAATCAAGGTTCATATCGAGAAAGTATACTATGGTCAGATTTGCGTGGATAGTTCGTAATTTGGTGCAAGATAAAATTTTTATTTCAGTCTGAGAAACCTAGTCTATGACATATGTAGTTCCGGCTCAAACCCGCATTGGTCATGTACATCTGAAATGTGCTGATCTTGATCGTTCCCTGGCGTTTTACAGTGATTTACTGGGATTTGAGATACAGCAACAATTTGGGGACAGCGCCGCTTTTATTTCGGCCGGTGGTTATCATCATCATATTGGTTTAAACACCTGGCACAGCCGGAATGCCGGGCCGGCGCCGGTTAATGCAGTCGGCCTCTATCATACCGCTATTGTATATCCCACAAGAAAAGATCTGGCAGTTATCCTGAAACGTTTGGTGGATGCGAAGTACCCTCTGACAGGAGCTTCGGATCATGGGGTATCGGAGGCTATTTATTTAGATGATCCTGATAAAAATGGGGTTGAATTATACTGGGACAAACCAACAGAAGAATGGCCAAGGGATGCGGACGGGAACCTGCACATGGTAACCGACGCCTTAAATCTTAAAGAATTAATTCAATTGGCCGGCTGATTCTTTCGTGGAATATTGGGAAGGGAAATTTATTGAAATGGTTTCTGCCTTATTAAAAAGTCCATACACGGTGCTGCCGCTGCCGCTCATAGACGCATAGACCGCTCCGGCTTCGTAAAGATTCTTCTTGATATTTTCTATGGCTGGATGTTTTTCAAAAACGGATTCTTCGAAATCGTTTTTTAATTCTTCTTTCCAGGTGATGACAGGTTGCTGAATAATTTCCTTAATTGATTTAACAGGAATGGTGGGAACTAATTTTGTAAATGCTTCTTTTGTGTTGATATGAATTGGCGGGCTAACCAATAAAAATTTATACAGGGAAAGATCTAAATGGATAGGTTCCAGCTTTTCTCCACGGCCTGTGGCGAAGCAAGGTTGGTTGATGATAAAAAAAGGGCAATCACTCCCCAGGCGCTCCGCATAACTGATTAATTGTTCCGGGGATAAGCCCAGGTTGAATTGCTGGTTTAAAAGCCTTAACGTAAAAGCGGCGTCCGCGCTGCCGCCACCTAGTCCCGCCCCGGCAGGAATTGTTTTATGTAAATAAATTCCAACCGGAGGAATCCATTCGGGGAAATCATTTTTTAAAACGCTATAGGCTTTCAGGCAAATATTATCACTGTCGTTTTCGGAGGCTATGATGCCGGAAGCTGAAAATATTTTTTCCTTTTTTTCGCTGCTGATAATCTCCAATACATCATACCATTTCACCGGGACAAAGACAGTTTCAAGATGGTGGTAGCCATCACTGCGCTTACCGGTAATGTGAAGACCAAGATTGATTTTACAATTAGGGAAAACTATCACAGATGGATCAACGATTGAAAGGATTTAAAATGGCCATCAGGGACCGAAGAAAAAAAGCTGTTTCACAGAGCCCTTATGCTGGCTAACTATGGAAAAAGAAATAAATGAATTTCGTCATAACCATTTCCGCGTGCTCTTTATTAGCCCCTCGTCAGCGATTCTTTTTGCGGTTGTTTATTTCATCGCGTATCGCGATAGCTCTTACATAATCTTCACTTTCAAGCACATCATTCAGGAGGGTGGTTAGGTCTTCCAGCGACATGGTTTTTAGATCTTCTCTGCCGGTTGATGGGGATACTGACTCTTCAGACGATGACACCACAGGCTGTGTTTTCTTTTTCTTCCCTGTCGTAGCGGTATCTTCCATTAAGATGCCGGCGCTTTCAAGAATATTTTCGTAAGTATAAATAGGGCAGCCAAAACGAACGGCGAGCGCCAATGCATCGGATGTTCTTGAATCAATTTCTACCGTATCTTTTTCTGAAGAACAAACCAATTTGGAATAGAAGATGCCTTCCTGCAGATCGCAGATGATTATTTCGTGCAGTTCAACCGCAAATGCATTCATGAAACTCTTCATCAGGTCATGGGTAAGGGGCCGGCTGGGTTGCATTTTTTCAAGCGCCACGGCTATTGCCTGGGCTTCAAAGCCACCGATAACTATCGGCAAACGCCGCAGACCATTCACCTCGCCCAATACAACAGCATAGGAATGTGTCTGTGTGATGCTGTGTGAAAGGGCTACTATTTCCAATTCTATTTTCTTCATAAAATATGACACGAAACTAAGGGATTTTATTAAAAAAAATGCGGTTGAAAATCAACCGCATGCGTATCTCTCAAGTGAATGTTAAAATTTTTTATGCCACTACTTTCAATTTCTTTATGGCTTTGGTCATTTCAG
>JAOQAL010000011.1 GCA_025963615.1 Chitinophagaceae bacterium
GTAAACACAATAATGCCCAGTTTTAATTCAGGAACGAGCATCACCTGTGTCACGATACCGGCTAACCCACCGGTGTGGGATACCTGCTTATATCCTTTTTCATCTGCCAGGAACCAACCCAACCCATAACTGGCGAAATGCGTGTCATAGCTACTGCTTCCATGCACCGGGATGATGGTTTGGGGCGTCCACATTTCTTCCTGCACCGCTTCACTAAACAATTGCTTTCCGGTTCCATCACTGTATTTTCCATGATTGAGCTGCATGAGCACCCATTTACTCATATCTGTTACACTGCTGTATATGCCACCGGCAGCATTCGCCGTTTCACTGAAGTCACGGCGGATAACCTGAACCGTTCCGTTGACAGGAGCATGAGGATCGATAACATTTAATTTATCTTTTAAGCGGTTATAATTCGCGGCACTTTTCGTCATGCCCAGCGGCTGCAGAATTCTTGTTTCAATAAAATCTTCCCAACTCATTCCGGAGACTGCGGCCACAACTTCTCCCGCCACGATATAAAGTAGATTATCATAATCATATTTTGTCCGAAAAGGTGAAACAGGTTTCAGGTACCTGAGATGATGTATAATATCTTTCTTTGTAAAATCATTGGAGTCGGGCCAGAACATCAGGTCACCGGCACCCAGCCCCAAACCACTCCGGTGCGTTAAAAGGTCCCTGATCGTAAAAGCTTCCGTAACATACGGATCGTATAATTTGAACGCGGGAATATAGTCAGTTACTTTATCATCCCATTTCAGTTTGCCTTCGTCTGTCAGAATACCCAATGCTGCTACGGTAAACGCCTTACTGTTGGATGCAATGCCAAATAAAGTGTTCTCATCCATTTTTTTCTTCGTATCCAATGAACGCACACCATATCCTTTTGAATGTATAATCTGACCGTCTTTAATTATAGCTACTGCAATACCGGGCACCTCAAAAGTCTTTAATACTTTTTCCACCAATGAATCAACCTCGCGGGACCTGATAACCTGGCTATTTACATTTTTGCTGACAAGCATCAAAAAGCAAAAAACCGTGACTGCTATAATCTTTATCTTTTTCATATAAACCACTTTAAAACGATGGCGAAACAATGTTACACAAAATACCTGTCCAAACATCACCGATCGTTGATGTCAGAGGTCCTGTGAGGTATACGATCTACGCCAGTCCTGATAGTAACATGTCATTCAATTTCCGGAAAGGTGGCAAGCCGGAGCCTAAGCTGATCTTCAGGACCGGAAAGGGAGTTATTCATTTTAGTGAAAAATTTTCCGTTAGATAAAGCACCGTACGGAACAGGTAAACTGCTGTTGAAATTCGATGGCTCAATTGCCTTTAAACGTAGTTTTCCCATCAGGTTGCGTATCATTTCATAAAAAAAATATAATCCTGATTTAAACTCCGGTACCTGCCGCGGGTCTATTGCTAAACAACTTTAACCCCATAAAAACTTTTTATGAAAATCAAGCTCCTTTCTTTATCAGCCTTGGCTTTTTCTTTGACATTGCTATTTACGGCCTGTAAAAAAGATCACAGCGCTGCAAGCAATAATAATGATTACAGTACTGAATTATCGGCTCAATCAGATGACCAGGCACAGGTTTCCGCAGAGGTTGATGCCGTAGCGGATGATGCCAATGCTGCCGTAAGCAGTGAATCTTCCATGAGTGGACGTGTACTGGCAGATATTTGTGATGCTACGGTCGAAGCAGATACGACCGGCGATATCAAAACACTAACCATCACCTATAATGGAACAAATTGTCATGGTAACCGCAAACGTAGTGGCGTTGTTGTTTTGTCGATGCCAAAAGCAATCCATTGGAAAGATGCCGGCGCAACGCTTACAGTAAGCATACAAAACCTGAAGATTACGAGGCTGCGGGACAATAAGAGTATTACAATTAATGGGACAAAGACAATAACAAATGTAACAGGCGGTCTGCTGAAAGACCTTGCCAGTCACGGAACTATTGTTCATACTATCAACAGCGATGGCATCGCTATCACCTTTGATAATAATACGCAACGCAACTGGAAAATAGCAATGCAAAGAACATTTACTTACAATAATGGTATTGTTATCACAATAACCGGTACTCATACAGAGGGAACTGATACAGGAATTGCAGTGTGGGGGACTAACCGCCTGGGTAATGCATTTACCTGCTTTATTTCCAGCCCGTTGGTGGTTCGCCAGGATTGTGATTTCCGGGTGGTTAGCGGCGAAATTATACATGTAAGATCCGCATTAACAGCAACAACAACTTTTGGACTTGATGCTTCCGGGCTTCCCACTTCATGTCCCGGCACAGGTACTTATTATTTCAAACTCGTTTGGGTAGGTGCAAACGGCAATAGCCATACGATTATCTGGCCTTATTAATCCTGATCAAAATCGATAGAAAAGACCGCTGGCGTTAAATCCAGCGGTCTTTTTATGCCGGTGGACCCCGTCTTCTACCCGGAATTGTTAAACCATCTTACAATTCATAAAAATCCGTATAATTTCTCTAACTTATGTTGCGGGAATTTGTTTTAAATTACCAGCGTAAAGTCGCTGCAGGGGGGGCTTAATTTTTGCATAACGGGATAAAATTTTCTTAATATGAAAGATTGGGCTATTCTAACTTTTTTATTTTTTGCTTGTGGATTTAAATTTCCTCCTCCAGATAATAGAAAAACTATTCTCCCGGCACCTGTTACTGACTATAAGCCTGATAATAATTCAATTGAATCAATTACCAGAGAAGACACCCTGCAGTATGATGGACCTTATGTATT
>JAOQAL010000037.1 GCA_025963615.1 Chitinophagaceae bacterium
CCTGCACCGTCTACCCTTCCGATATAAGTAAAGTTCGTTCCATCATAAGAACGCTCAATCTCAAAATTTTTATTTCCAGTTTCCCAGGATGTTATCCAACGCACCTGGTTGCTTTGCGCCTGTTTCCAGACTGTAAAATATTTAAGTTTTACAGGAATAGGAATAGCATTTCCTGTTGAAATAATATAAGAGCAGTTAGCGCCGCTGTATCCGTCTACTGCGATATACATTTTAGTGCCATTCGGGATAGAGGCATTTGGCGGTACGGTGAAACCAAAACTTGTAGCAGTAGTTTGGAAACAAGTTATCGGAGTATTAGGAGGCCGAAAAAGTGCGTTGGTGTTTACGCAACTAGCCATATTGCTCGGCCCTTGTAACAATCCTAGTTGAATACCAGCTGCACCAGATCCGCCAGATCCGGTGCCGCCACCGCCATAATTGTCACAGTTTACGGAGCTAACACTTACTGTTGTGGATATTGTGTTATTATTCACTACAAAATAGTACCAGGCAGTATTTTGTAAAACCGGGGCGCATAATAGGCTTTGAGAGTTCATAGTGATCCAGCTGGGTTCATATGGTGGAGAAGAAGCTCCTGAACCCGTGGCGCAAACGTTATTAGCCTGAATACCATTATTATCAATTTGCGTAGCCGTACTGCATAAATCATTTGGCTGTACATAAGTTGACGCACAAATATTCAGATTGTGCGCTGCATTATCATTTATGTCTGTATATATTCTTAAATAATAAGTTTGGTTTGCTGTTAAAGTAAAGGGAAGTGCGGGCGCCCAGATACCGTTACCATCTGGCAAACATAGCGTGGAACCGCTTTGATAGGCCCCGCTTGAGTTATAAAACGCAATCTCTGTATTGACATTAGGAACATCTGCCTGAATATTAAAAGTTGCACAGGTAATCGTGATGCTCGGTGTAAACTGGAACCAGGTAACCCTTCTGTTATTGGCATAACCGCAGCGGTTGGTAGTACCTGTTGGCAGAGGGCTGAAATTGGCTCCTGTGCCCAACGGAGCAATGGGATAATTATTACAAGATCCGTTTACTGGGATGGTTTGTTTCGTTACTGGTGTTGCACAAATATTTATTATATGAGGACTTGTTGTACTTATAGTGTTTGCATAAACTCGAATATAATAAGTCCGCCCGGAAACCAGAACTGTACTTGCAGGTGTCATTAAAGTGCCTGATCCACCCGCGGCACATAAGGTTGCAAGCGCTGTATTTACACTAAAAGAACAGAGTGTATTGCCCGGATCATAAATCGTTGCCTGCATTTGGGTGGCTGAATCAAGTTGAATTAAAAAACTTGCCGCCATAATATTTGATGCCGGTGTAAATGAAAACCACGTGATCCGTTTCGTAGCGGGGTAGGTAGCACCGCAGCTAGCGCCGGTAGATTGGCTGCCGGTAACGGTAGACATGGGGTAATTGTTACAACTTCCATCAACGGCAATTATATGGGGAGCTGCACAACTGCTTCCTTGAGAAAAACCACGAACAGAACTACAAAGTAAAAAAACTACTAAGGGTAAAATTAGATTACGCATGTTTTCGGATTTAACTGTTTTTGATTCGATCAAACGTTAAATACCGGATTTTAAATGGCAGTCATCAAATAGGTATAAGATGGGATGTGCAGGTTAGCCCATTTTTTTTGCTCAACAGTAATTTAATAGGAGGGGATCTGGATTGTGAAGTTGAATGCAAGGTATAATAAATCCTATACCGTTGGTATAGGATTTATACGATATGAAGCAATTATTTTTAAAAATTATTTCCCTTTTGCAGGAGCTGCTGCTTTCGCAGGTGCCGCTGCTTTTGCAGGTGCTGCTGCCGATGCTTTTGCAGGTGCAGCTGATGCTGCAGCCGCGCCGGCAGCTGGTGCTACAGCTTCTTCCTGTTTCAGTTGTCTGGTTAATACAACCGATGCAACGGGTATACGCGGTGAATTTAAAATTTCATAATTATCAAGCTTTACATCTTCTACCCGGATATTACCATTCAACTGCAGATCGTCGATCTTTACTTCTATAAACTCTTTCAGGTATTTTGGATAGGTTTTTACCTTTAGAGATTTCATTTTAGTGATCAACTTACCGCCATCCTTTACGCCTGCAGCCGCGCCTGTAAATTTTAAGGGGATCGTAGCAATCACTTTTTTATCTTCCACCAGTTCGAGCAGATCGATATGAATGAGGTGATCTTTTACTTTGTCAAACTGAAGATCTTTTAAAATGCAACGATAGCTGTTGCCGTCCAGTTTTACTTCTGCAAACTGAAATTCCGGTGTATAAATTAACGGCTTAAATGCGATTGCCGGAGCATAGAAACTGATCTCCTTAGCACCCCCGTAAATTACACCGGGCACATTTTCCTGAGAGCGAAGCTGGCGGGTGGCTTTTTTGCCATGTTCGGTCCTCAGTTGTCCTTCGATTGTAATTGATTTCATTTGTTATGTTATTATTGTTTAGAATTAAAAACTTTTGCAGCGTGCTTTTACCGGTTCCTTCTTTGCGAATGAATAAAAAGACTGGTAATACTTTTGTTCTCAAACGCATTGCGAATTGCTACGGCGAAAAGTTCAGCTACGCTTAATACTTTAATCTTCGGTGTTTCCTGTTTTAACGGAATGGTATCACATACTACTAACTCACTAAGCACACTGTTATTAATATTGTCATAAGCATTACCACTCAAAACTGGGTGCGTAATCATTGCTCTCACACTTTTAGCCCCTTTTTCCATTAAAAGAGCTGCACTTTTTGCCAAGGTTCCACCGGTATCACAGATATCATCAATAATGACTATATCCTTATCTGTTACATCCCCTATCACTACCATGCTGGCGATTTCATTAGCCCTTTTACGGTGCTTATCACAAATCACCATTTCAGCATTAAAATAACTGGCAATTTCCCTTACGCGGTTGGTGCTTCCCACGTCGGGGGCGGCAAAGGTAAGGTTTTCCACTTTTAGTTGCTCGATGTAAGGAATAAAAACCGCTGAACTATCAAGGTGGTCAACGGGGATATCAAAATAACCCTGAATCTGCGGGGCATGCAGGTCCATCGTGATAATCCTGTCGGCGCCTGCAGCTACTAACATATTGGCTATCAACTTACTGCCGATAGCAACCCGGGGTCTGTCTTTCCTATCCTGGCGGGCATATCCATAATAGGGCAATACGGCAATGACTTTATAGGCAGAAGCTCTTTTTGCTGCATCAATCATCAGCAATAATTCCATTAAATTATCTGTGGGCGACTGTGTACTTTGTATAAGAAAAACATAATCCCCCCTTACACTCTCCATGAAAATGGGATATATTTCTCCATCACTAAAGTGCTGGATATTGACATTACCCAGCCGGGTACCATATTTTTTGCAGATTTGATCAGCCAGTTGTTGTGAACCGGTTCCGGAGAAAATTTTCGCAGTGGATTGCATGAATGTTAAATGTGCGGCGAAGATATTAATTAGCCACCATTTACATCCTTCTGAAATTAAAATTATTAATAAGGCCCTGCAGCGAAGCTTCGAGCCCCTAGCGGTGAGCTACAAGTTATCAGAGAGTTAGGAAACTATAGGCCTCGCAGTCTGAAGCTCGTAACTCGTCGCTTGTGAGAGAAACTTCGAGCTGCTAACAGGATAATTGTCAGCGTAAAGCCGCGACCGTATTGCTGTTTTGTGAAGCAGGTACAGGCTGTGTGCTTTTTGATTCCTTTTTTACTATATCAACAGCGGTGCTGTTACAACTATTAAAAATAGCCGAACAAATAAAAATGGAAAATAAAAGGGCTACAATGTAAACGCCGGCAAAGAAAAGTGCGGGATGCAATGCTCCCATAGGGGTAAAAGTTTTGGCTTTCATAGTAATTCGTTTGTGTTTTTCAGAGTGTTGGATTCCTGTTTTAAAAACTGCCAATACTAGCAAAAAGTTGTATTGACAGGAATAAAAATATCCACTAATCTTGGTGAATGCAAGAGAAGAAGTACTCAATAAAATTTTGGGCAAAAGACGACAGACCAAGAGAAAAATTACTATTTAAAGGTCCTGAAAGCCTTAGTGATTCCGAACTGCTGGCCATTTTAATAAGCAACGGCAATAGGGCTAAAAGCGCTGTTGAACTGGCGAAGGACGTTTTAAAACTTGGAAAAGACAACCTGAATGACCTGGGTAAGCTGAATGTCAAAGAGTTTACCAGAGTCAACGGCATTGGCGAAGCAAAAGCCATTACCATAGCGGCCGCTCTTGAGCTTGGCCGGAGGAGGCAGGCCATGTCGTATGTGGAAAAGCCAGTCGTTAAGTCAAGCAATGACATTGCCATGTTTTTACAATCAAAATTTAAAGATTACCGGCACGAAGTGTTCGCGGTAGTGTTTTTAAACCGGTCTAATAAAATCAATAATTTCCAGGTATTGAGTGAAGGGGGCATTACCGGTACGGTTGCCGATCCGAGAATTATTTTAAAAAAAGCATTGGAAGAAGATGCGGTCAGTATTATACTGTGTCACAACCATCCTTCCGGCAGTTTAAAACCAAGCAAGGCCGATGAAGACCTGACAAAGAAAATAAAGGAAGCCGCCCGCTATTTTGATATTAATGTAACCGACCACATTATAGTTAGTGAAAACGGATATTACAGTTTTGCGGATGAGGGGATTTTGTAGAAAGATGGTGGAAGCTGGATGCTGGATGGTGGATGGCGGATGCTGGATGCTGGATACTGGATGCTGGATATTAGATACTGGATATTAGATACTGGATTTTTAAACAATAAATTCATTTTTATGAGTTACAAAAATTTGGAGATTTGGAAATTGGCGAGGGAGATTGTGATAGAAGTGCATGAGATGACATTAAAGCTGCCCAGGTTTAAAATGTATGAAGAAGGTTCGCAGATCAGAAGATCAAGCAAGACCACGAAATCTACCATTGTGGAAGGCTATGGCCGGAGAAGGATATAAACAGGATTGGATTAAATTTCTGATCTACGCAGTCTCCTCTAATGATGAAACATCTGATCACCTGGAAACGCTTTGGGACACAAAATCCTTAACCAATGAAACGGTTTACACCAAGCTGCATCACAAAATTCAAAGTCTTGGAAAAATGACTAACTCATTTCTTAAAACTGTTGAGGAGCAACATGTATCTGCAAAGTAAGCGGGGGATACTGGATGCTTGATACTGGATACTGGGCGTTACAAAAATTTACAGATGCTGGAAAAATGACTAACTCATTTCTTAAAACCGTTGAGGAGCAACATGTTTCAACAAAGTAAAACGACCGCATCCAGTATCCAGCATCCACCATCCAGCATCCACCAAGCTGCATCACAAAATTCAAAGTCTTGGAAAAATGACTAGCTCATTTCTTAAAACCGTTGAGGAACAACATGTATCTGCAAAGTAAAACGACCGCATCCAGT